>JABJBS010000329.1 GCA_018668695.1 Deltaproteobacteria bacterium | reverse complement strand
TTGGTCGGCCGCTGTTTCAAACTCTTCTTCAGACTCAGCTTCAGTGTTTTCGTCGGCCTCTTCTTCAGACTCAGCTTCAGACTCAGCTTCAGACTCAGCTTCAGACTCTTCTTCAGACTCAGCTTCAGACTCAGCTTCAGACTCAGCTTCAGACTCAGCTTCAGTGTTTTCGTCGGCCTCTTCTTCAGACTCAGCTTCAGACTCAGCTTCAGTCTCAGCTTCAGTCTCAGCTTCAGCCTCTTCGTCGGTCTGGGTCGACTCATCAAGCGCGGAAGCACCGGCATCAAAGTTGGGCAATGCCAAGCATAGGGCAAAAACAAGTGAGCTTAGTACGCTTCGAAAGAGATGCGGGTATTTATTGATCTGCATATTTTCCAGGTTCCTCAGTTGGCCTAGATTAGCGAGGCCAGCGGGAGCAGACAATAGACTTCAGGCATAAGCAGTGGCCTCCATGCTGAATTTTGGTCTTTTATTACATTTTAGGTAAGTGCATGAGATCGTTAACTTAATGGTTTTACGCTTCGGTGTTTACAGCCGGGGTGGAGATGTATATCAGGCAGTTATGCCGGCTCTGCAATATATCAATGGTTATTCCGATGGGGTTCAAAATCAGGTTCGGGATTTGCTGTCTCGTGGAGCGCTCGGTAACTATTTGTTGAGTAAGTATCCAAACTGTCACGATATTCAAACCGACAAAGCTCTCGGGCACTACGTCAATGACTTAAAACGCTCCGCACTGCGCAAAGCACCACCCATCAGTAAGATTTGCTACGACAATAAACTTCATGTGGTGAAGCATGCTTTAGGGACACATACATTTATCTCACGAGTCCAGGGTAATCGGCTGAAGGCCAAGCACGAGATTAGAGTCGCTTCAGTTTTAAAGCGAGGACCTCTCGAGTTTTTGAGAATGATTACAGTTCATGAGCTGGCTCACTTAAAAGAAAAAGAGCATAACAAGGCGTTTTATAAACTGTGTACGCACATTGAGCCTGAATATCACCAGCTCGAGTTCGATATGAGATTGTATCTTACCTACCTCGATATTGAAGGAACGCTTTACGTAAAATAAGCTCGAAGGTCGATTGGACACGTGGGAGTGCGTTAAGTTCCTGTAGCGGACTCAGCCAAAACGCCAACACCCATTCCATAACTTACATAATTCCGTAGCCAAGATATAAGTGCGGGTGGCGCCCAGCGCCGAATGGTTTGGTGAACTGGGCTTGGGATATCGCCGTATCCAAAGAGTTTGTGAACTTTTAAACCTGCATCTTCTGCAATACTTCGAAGCCCAAACCGCCCGTAGAAACGTTCATCATGAATACCACCGGCATAGCGTGTAAATGGTGTTGGGATAACGGCCAAAACAAATCGTGCAATGGTTCCTTGAAGCTGCAGAAGTTCCACGGTTTGGTTGCGATCAAAGTGTTCGACAACCCCCAGAGAATAGGCAAGATCGTAGGGTTTCTCGGGAGCCTCGAGTTTAAAGGCATCGCCTGGCTCGAAGCGCAAAGTTGATGGGAACAAAGGTTGAATCGACTCTTGTGCGAAGGCGATTGCTTGAGGGTTGATATCAATCCCCGTCACATCAAAACCGGCTGATGCAAAGTAGAGCGCGGTAAGTCCTAAACCACTGCCTACTTCCACGATGCGACTCCCGGTGGGCACTGTGTTTTCAATGACGTCGAAAATGGGCTGCAGGTGGTACCATTCCTGTGAGACGTTACGCAGCCAGGAGCGCCCAACGGTTGCACGCGCGAAATATTCATCCCAGTGGTTATCTGGTACTTGAAAGCGTTTTTCGGACTCAGATGGTGCGCCCTGTAATCTGAGGATAGTCTGTTCGACAGATTCGATGCGGTTACGCAATCCTCGGCTTTTCACCAAGCTTGAGCGGAAGTTTACCATAGCCCGAGAACCATAAGGCATCCCTTGGGAAATTGCTACCGGGTGCTATGTCGAGTGATTCGAGGGCGTGAGGAGTTATTCAGCTATATCGATTTGCGCATCGTCTCGCCTGCTTAATATATCGGACAGTGTATCCATGAGCAGTGTTCCATCAGGAGCCATAATAGTATCTGGGGTCAGGTGAGTTTGGTTACGCCCCGGTTCCGCAAACCATTTCTCACGAACATCAATCTGAGCTTGTTGCAAGGCCTTTGCATCGCCGACGAAATTGTATTCGTAATTTTCAAACGGTGAAAAACGTTTAAGTGTTCGGTGGGTGATAAACCGAACCGCGTCATAAGGGTCATCTAAAAGTTCTGCGACGAGGGGAGGTTGCCAGTCATCACCCGACGCTTCAAGTGCAGGCTCCCACGACATCGCCCATACGGCGAGTGCACGTTGAGCGGCATCTCCCTGCAACATCAACACGAGGTTAAAGGCAGCTTTATCCAGCTCAGGATGAATCTCGGTGGGCTTATGCCCGAACCAATTTTGTAGATTTTCTGATGCCCATGAGAGTGTTTTGTCGATGTGACAATTGGTACATGCATTGTTTCGACCTGTACCAACACTCTCGGCAACACTTGGACTCGATATCTGATGGCTATGTACCGATTTATAGAGTCCGTAGGTGGTTGGAGGCATATGACAATTGTAACAAAGGCTACCGTGCGACTCGGGGTCGTGACGGGTGTGCTCTGATAGTTTTTCTCGAAAGTTGTCGTGACATTGGTAGCAGGCCTCGTTGGTGCGCATGCCCGGTTTCAGTTGGTCATCAGCCCACTGTTCTACGGAGTCGGCACTGGTGTCATCAGGGTGCATGCTGTGGCAAGACATGCAGCTAAACGGCTGCTCTGTCTCAGCCTCGTTGTAGCATGGCGTCTTGAGAAGCATGTTATATTCGCGGCCCACTACGCGAACCATGCCGTCGGGCCAAAAACTTCCAGACGTAAATCCCGGGAGACCGTCTAGGAGGTATTGCTGAACTGAAGCCTGTTCTGGCTTGGGGTGAGGGAACTGAAATACCATCTCGGTATCTTCCAGGTCATCGCCGGGACGATAGGGATCTCCGCCACCGCTTTTCCAGTGAATTTGCAGTTTACCAGACATAAATGAGCGCAAGCTGTGGCACTGTCCACACACTTGCGATGATGTACGGGTTGTTAGTGATGCAGGATTGACGATGCTCTTATCTTGGTCGTCTGCGTAGTGGCTGGCATAGCGGGTAAGCGGGTTTTTGTGTCTAGCGATGTGGTCTTTCGCTTCACCATGGCAGGCTTCACAGGCAATCCCAAATTCAGACATGCGCGTGTCCGCGGTTCCCTTAACACGGTGGACGCGTGGTTTACCGTTGGTTACGTGGCAGGGAATACATGCTTCTTCCCATTTTGCAGAGCCCATTGATTTCGGGTTGCTGTCACGGCTGGGTGGAGTGATAAACGTGGCAAGTCGTGGAACCCAGGTCTCGGTCTCCTTCACGTAGACAAGGTCAAAGTGCCGGAGGTTACGGTGCTCGCCCTCGTTATACCAGTAAACCTGCATGTGGTGAGAACCGGTGAGCATTACAAACTCCCTCCGAATGCGTGGGAATGACCCGTCTGCACGCTCTTTTTTCCAATTGGGAGCGTCTACAAAGTATCTGTCGTCCTCGCGACTCAGGATGTATTTTTCACCGTAAGCAGTCACTTCATGGTCGTCGAATTTGCCGATGACATTTTCGGGGGTCGCAGGTTGGGTCATCGTGCGGTGATAAGAGCGGTGCCAGGTGGCGTACTGGCCAGGGTGACAAGCCCTGCACGTATCGCTTGTAACATAGTCATTCTGAGAGTCTTGGATTGGCCGAAACGTGATCTCTTCTTCAGTGAGCGGAAAGCTCCACTCCGCACTTGCATAATTAGACACGCCAAAGGCAAGCGCCAAAAGAGCTCCAAGGAGGAGAATTCTCGCTTTAAAGTTTTGAACAAACGCAAAGATGACGGGAGCAAGTCCGAGAGCAAGTGCACATGCGATGAGCCAGCTATTTTGCATGATGGTGAACCTCGTAACCTAAGAAGCTGTCCTTATGCATTCGCTTGTCTAGAGCCCAGACCGATCAGAAAAAC
>JABJBS010000328.1 GCA_018668695.1 Deltaproteobacteria bacterium | reverse complement strand
AATGATTTCGAGAAATAGGCGGCATGCACACATTCCTGCTTAATCTATTCCCATATTCTTTAATCTATTCTTTAGCTGCATTAGTTGCACTCTCAAGCGCCGTCAACATGGCTTTATCAGCAGCGGAGAGGTTAACCATTAGCCACTGTAGATACTCACCTATTTTTTCCAGTAAACCGCGTACAACAAAATCAGGTTCCCGAGACATATACAGGTCGAGGAAATTCAGATTTTTAAGATATTCGAGAACATATTGAACATGCTCATTGTCCAAAAGACGACCAGGCTGCCAGCTATCAATGTCTGATTGGATAATCATGTTCTGGCGGAAAGATTCCATTAACGAAAGGTGGGGCCAATAATTTGTCTGCCGATTTCCCTCATCCCAGGCACAATACTCAGTAGGATAACCCAAGGCATTCATAGCGTCGCCTGCAATGCTTTCAATCTTCCGAGATGTCCGAACTCGGTCCTCGTCTCGCCATTTAGAGCCATTGTTGCCTTGGTTTCTGACCACGTGTGTATCAACGCCTTTCGCTTTTTGATTTTTTTCAGCGCTTATCGTTTTCTCTTGGGTGGAAGAAGCCACTGCTCGAGCGATATCCTCGGCCGAATAATGAAGCCCCATCTGCTCTAGAATCCGCCCCAATAACTGCTGGGCATCGGCACGGTAATCTTCACATCGGTACACCCGCACTCCTGGAAAACTCATCCACAATAAGTGAAACAATCGCCAGTAATCTATCCGCGGGAGAAGCGTTCTACTTTCTATGGACGATAAATATTCCTCAAATGAGTCACGCTCGCCCAAGCGTCGATATTGCGAATACATCGAATCTCTCGGGTCGCGCGTAAACAGAATAACATTGGCATCCTTAAACTTCTGCACTGACGGAAAATCGTGAGAAAACTCAACGAGGATATCATTGCGAAAATGAAATGTTTCCTGGTCACTCAGTACGGGAAGAAAGGAAAACAAATCGGACTGACCTGGTTCAACAATATACTCATCACCACGACGGTGCCACATGGGTGAACCAATATTTCTTTCACACCGGATACCCAACACTAGAAAACAGTTGAGCAGCCAAGATGAAGCTGATGGTTCCGTTGGCGAAACAAGATGCCATTTGACAGGATCCGAATCTTCATAAACCGGGATCTTGAAAACACCAACCGGTACTTCATATCCAAGAACCGCCATCGAATCGCCAGTCACAGATTCAAAGAGCGAACGCCGCTCTTTCGACCACCGACGCCAAATCAAGTTGGGCTCCAGCCTGTTCACAGCTTCAGCACTTAAGCTGACTGCCCGATAGGCCTCGATAAATGCCTGGATCAATGGCCCGGAAAAGGGCCAAGAAAACATCGCGAGAAAACAACAAGTCTTCGAATCGCACTGGAATTAGGCTGGTTGTTCGAGTCCCAACTTTTATTGTTCCCTTATCCGCCAGCTGGGCACAGTCTCTCCAAGCACCAAGAAAACACTTTAATTCCGAAAGTAGGGGTTCGTCTGTGGCTGGCTTGATTGCAATAGGAGCATCCAAAACCGAACCAAGTCGATACCAACTGGGATAGAGCTTTTCCGCCTCTGTCAGGCAATTACGTGAAATGTAGACGATTACATCTGCAGGCATCTGCTCTAGCTCTTGCTTGTAGCGCTCAGGGGAAAGAGTTCTTACCGAAAAATCAGCAGCTAGAGATGTTGATTCTTCAGTCGTGGAATCGAAAAAATGCTTTAATGACCACCCAACAAGCTCATGGCCTGCGCCGGGCAACCCAACCAAGGCGATCCGCCGACGCTCTTGCTTCGCCTTCGACTTGCTTGTGTTATTCCCATCAACCATCTGAAGGAGCAGCCAAGCTCACCCACCCGCTTACGGAATAAGAGCGAAAATTTCGAAACACTGATGGCACACAGAGCATGCTAACAACTCCTCCAATATTTAAACAGGCTATACCGAACACTCAAGAATTTACCCCTCAAAAGACTACAACCTACCCGTTACTCCGATTCCGTCATCCTCACTGCGAATCAACCGAACGGTGGGGTATCGAAAAAACCAACAACCTCAGCTCCCCGGCCATCATCAGTAGGAATAGGTTCACTCTCACCCACTTCTTCGCGGGATGTGGGGTCTTGAGTCCACTGCTTGTTGTATTGCCAGCGTACCGCAAGGTCGAGTTCTCTGCATACTGGCCACTCACAAAACGCAAGGTTATTTCGCTCAACTTCTCGCCAACGTAAATCCATTTTACCACTGGCTGTTTTACCGCTTTTCCACCAAATTCTTTCCATAAACCAGTCGTTGCCGTAATTGATGCACTGATAAAAATGCCCCAATTCATGAATCAAACCGAGGCTTGCTGGAATGGCACCAACTCGGTTGGCTATTCGGATGTCGTAATCTGTCTCGGAAACTTTCTCTAGAGCCAGTTGTCGCCGCTCTCCCCGCTTAACAAAGTGAATCTTCCCCGCAACCTCTAGATGGGTTTCTGCGGCCTCAGGATCCCAGGCAATCAAATGCCGCTTACGCTTAGCCTGACCCACCCCGTCAAGGCTGTAGTCCACAATACCCGCAGGATAAAATGTAGTCGTTCCCACACTGCGATAACAGACCACTTCCACAATTTGGTCGGTTGACTGCGCTGCCTCAATAATAAATCGAGCCGTCGAAGACTTGCTCATCTCAGCGAATGCACTCTCTACTGCAATCTTGGCCCGGCCAGCATCGTACACATTCTCTAGGCATCCTTCTAATGCTTTAGGGCAAGCCCCAAGATATTCAATGGTCATGTGTGCACCTTTCAGATGAACTCCACCATTCCACATGAGGCATCGGAGTCAAGAAATGACCAACTTAAGGGTACACTCCGCGAAACTTAATGCACGGCCCACAGTTCTGGCGACACTTTTGTCCATTCCCTGAGGTATTAAGGCGCCGAACCAATCCAATTTGTCTCGTATTTTTAACTGGTTACAAAGTCACAATTTTCAGGTGGTGCACTTCGTTAAGACCAGTTTCATTGGCATATGAATTGCTTTGTTTATAGCAACGCCAGCTTCTTTTCAGCAGGCTAAAAAGGAGTTGTATTATGAGAATGTTAAAATACTCACAACTGATTACAGCCGTTATCATTATGAACGTCATGACCTCTGCCGCGTTTGCAAGCGAACAACAGATAGCCCAAAGCTCGCACAATACACCACTGGCAAACCCAGTGAGTCATGAATTGGACCTCGAACTGATTGCATTTGACGATTATGTTGATGGTGCAGTGATGGGTACCATTTTGGGATTTGGTTCAGGTCATGCAATGCAAGGACGATGGGACGATGGAGGCTCCGCCTTCGCAGCATGGGAGGCCGGCTTCCTTGGCGGTGCGGGTCTCTCTGCATTTGGTTTTCTTCACACGTTTGACCTCTACTCCAATAGAGGTGACGTTTTTGCAGGCTTATTCGTAGCAGCCGGTGTTGGTTTTCTGATCACGCGGGTTTTCGAAATTGTTGACCTTTGGAGCGTTGACCATCAGGCAGATGGTGAAGAGCCCGCAACCACCTACGCACCAGCAATTGGTTACAACTCGGATAACGATGAAGTCAGCTTTGGGCTCGCTCTAACTTTTTAAAGCCAGTATTTATTGAGTGATGGGCAGGACGTGAATGAGGCTTCGCTATATGTGCTT
>JABJBS010000327.1 GCA_018668695.1 Deltaproteobacteria bacterium | reverse complement strand
GTTCCTTTTTACCCTGAGGTGGCTTTTTAGCCTTGGGCGTAGGACTTGCTGCTTTAGCGACTGTTGTCGTTTTCGCTTTGGTTTTACTTTTAGCTGGCGTAGCTTTTTTCGAGCTTACTTTTTTGGTGCTTCTTGATTTTGATGAGGCTTTGGTAGCAATCGGTAGAGCATTTTGCTCTTTCTCTAAGCTCTCAATTCGAGCAACTAAACTTTGATCACCCTCAAGCTGACCTTCCATCTTACCCAGGCGGTAATCAGAGAGTTCCACTGAGCCGCGAAGCTCTTGAACTTCTTTAATCAGCCGCTCGATTTGGACGCCAAGGTCTGCATCGGTCATTCGTGCCGCACGGTTTAGACTTTGGAGAGCTTCAGCGACTTCAGCGACTTTATCAGCCGCTTCTTTCATCTGAGTGGCCAGCTGCGCGCTTTGTTCTTCCAGGTGAGCTGCCTGTTGTTCCAGGTGCTTATTGGCCGCGCGCATGTTGTCTTGAAGTCCGCGGATATCAGATTGCATCCGGACGCCTGTTTCAGCAGGAACCCAGAAGCAGCCGCTGCAACTTAGAGCAAGGGCAAAGAGTGCGGAGGACTTAAGTAACTTAAGAGGCTGATTCAAAGGCATGAAATAACTCCTAACAGCAACTTCAATGAACTTGGCTTGATACTCACTTCAACGATCAGCGAGCAATCAACTCCACTCGGCGGTTCTGAGCCCAGCAATCTTCCGTAGGATTCATGCAAAGTGGCTCGTTCTCACCTTTGGAACGCCAGTCTAATCGATTTGCGGAAACGCCGAGGTTGGTGAGGTACTGTAACACGTTACGAGCACGCTTATCGCCAAGGCCGAGGTTGTATTCTGGTGCACCGCGGTCATCAGCATGTCCTTCAAGGACGAGGCTTACGCCGTCGACGGATTTCAGACACTCGGCAGTGAATTCTAATTTTTCGCGTCCACCCGTGGTGAGTGCATCGTCATTGAACTCAAAGTAAACGGACTCTTGATTTTCTTGTGCTTTGCTATTGGTCTGAGCAAAGAACGTCCGGCACTTGTTTTGAAATTCAATTTTAGGATCTGGTTCGAGGCTACAAGTTCCTGCTACGCAAAAGCCGCCGGCACAGTCTGGGTTTTGATTGCAAGACCGTCCTACCATAGCGGCCGCATCAAGTGCGGATTGAACACATGCACCTTCAGTACAGTTTTGTCCGCTTTGGCAATCTTCGTTAACCGTGCATTGAGGTTCAGCAGTAGCCTGAGCTTGTTCTTCGCAGCGTCCGCCATTGCAGACAGAGTTCTCTCCGTTTGCGGCAACACACTGTGAGTTGTCGAGGCATTGTTGACACATACCTTGAATACAGACTTCGCCGGCGGTGCCTTCGAGCTGACAATCATCATTGTTTTCACAAACGTTAACGTCGGGTTTACATGCTGCGATAGAGAGCAGGAGTAAGCCCATGGAAATAGCGTGGATAATTTGGAGATTTGGGCGTCTCATGAATCAATGTTCTCCTGAACTCAAAACTGGTGAAGTCTAACCAGCGTTGTGCATGATATTGTCAAACTTTTACGATTTCGCAAGAAAGCTACCGGACTTCTTGCAACCTTGCAGGGAGCAGAACCCTGTTATAGGCCTGTCTATTCCCTCCGATCGTTATTTTCAAGCACCGATTTACGAAGATGGGCCCAATGAATCGGGATTTTCGAAGTTGCATGAACATACCTTCGCAGCCTATGAAGCCGATGAGTAGTTTGTGGTAACGTCCCTGAGCGTTGAGATGTTCGAAACGACAATAGGCGATTGATATGATTGGTAAAGTTCTCGAATGGGTCCAGGGTGCTCATCCCGTTTTTTATTTTGGGCTCCTGATGTTGGCAGGCCTTGGTATACCGGTCAGTGAGGACGGGCTGGCGATTTGGGCCGGCGGACTTCTGGGTCGCGGAGAAAACCCATATCCTCCCTATCAATATGTTATCGCTTTATATTTAGGTGCCATCATGAGCGATATGTTGACCTTTAGTATCGGTCGCCTGACTCAGCACAGCCTCGGGGCTCGAATTCAAACCCTCCTTTTTAAAGACCCGCGTAAAATTGAGAAAGCGATGGTTACAATCCGAAAGTACGGAAATAAGGCGGGTTTCATTCAGCGTTTGAGTATCGGGGCCCGGCTACCGATTACCTTTTTCTCAGGTTACTCCGGTATTCACCCGCTCAAGTTCATGCTTGGCACCGCGCTTGGGGCGTGCCTAACACTGCCAATACAGCTCGGAGTGGGTTACATCATGCGTGACCAGATCGCCCAGGCACTTGGTTTCCTTGAGGAATATGGCGGGATAGTGGCCGCATTGATTCTTGCCACGCTGGGTTTTGTACTTTATCGCAAACTTTTTGCTTCAGATAGCACTCCGCAAGACCCTCCTGGAGGCGCTGAGGCCTAATTCGATGGCTGGCGGCTGGGGTGTAGCGTTCGCACATTGCCTCTTCGGATCGTGACGTGGCGCTTATCGAGAAGCTCAAACAATGGAATGGCCCACTTACGACTGATCGCTCCAAGTATATCTTTGAGCTCTGATGCGGTCAGTTCTGCTTTGCTTTCGAAGCCCTTTACGATTTTTAGCTCAATATCTTTTAATGCGGCGTGACTGTAATGAATCTCAGGGTTTGCTTTGATGATTTCTTCGTTGCGCCGTAAATATCCCAGAAGCTGACGACCCTGTTTTTGGTCGATGCGTAACTCGCTAAGCAGATCACTTTCATTAGGCGGCGTTAAGGGGGTCTTCTCCAGTAGCGCCATGATCTTCTCCATCAGTATCTTAGATTGAGGATCTACCGCGGCGCCCATCCCTGGAATCGCGACAATGCTTTCTTGTCTGAAAAGTTTTTTCTGCGAGATTGCGCGGTCCACAATGGTTTGAGCCAGATGCTGTTCTGGCGGAGGCAGTTGAGTTTCAATTTCCGCTTCAATCATCCCCGGGCTCATTGCATCCGCTTTGTGATGCTTCTCAACCATACCAATGACTTTTCGAACCAGGTCGTCGGCCAGTTCAGTTGAAATCCAACGGTCTGCACCCCCCGAGATTTGAACCAGTTTTCCTTTTTTTGTGAGGACATCGACTTCTTTACCAACTTCGCCGGCTGGAATTCGGCGAATCAACTCGCTGCGGGCAAGCCCTCGGGCCCGTGATTCTTTGGCCAGTGCAATGATGCGTTCACGGCGATTGCCTCGCAGCAACGCCAGTTGGCTGGTCGCGAGAGCGACGGAACCTTTGCCTTGGGCCGGATGGGGATCGAGAATTTCTCCGCCACCCACTGTGGCTTGAACGCTAACGCCGGGGCGGCGTAGAACGAAACGTTGTCCCGCAAAACAAGCGACGGGGGTTTTGAGTCGTAATAAAAGACCACCACTTTCACCAGGAGCAATCTCGTCGCAGCCCAGGGGAATGACCGTTGCTTCTCGTTCACATGTTCCTAAATGAATGCTTAAAACTTCGCCTTTAAGAGGCTTGGCATGTGCCAGAAGCTCTACCCAAACGATGCAGCTATCAACAGCTTCAAAAGAACCAGTCGTGGTGAGAATCATACCGCGCTTGATTTCGTCGGTACGTTTTCCTGAGATATTAACGGCGGTTCTCATGCCGGCAGTCACTTCGGTTTGAGGCTGACCCAATGCTTGGAGGCCTCTGACTTTAAGGTCCGTGATGGCAAAGGTGTCGCTTCCTAAAAGTTCGACGGAGTCGCCTTCATGGAGTGTGCCCCGTAACGTGGTTCCCGTGGCAACAGTTCCATAACCCTCTTTACTAAAAACCCGGTCCAGTGGAAGAAAGGCCGGCCCTTCAATGACACGCCGGTCGAGTTTGCTTACCAGTTCGATAATGTTTGTTCGCAGGGACTCAAGACCATCACCCGTTTTGCTTGAGACAGTGACAACCGGGTGGTTTGCAAAGGGAGTGTCTGCAATGGTTTCGCGAATATCTTCTTCGACAAGTTCAAGCAGTTCGGCATCAACGATATCTGATTTGGTGATGACCACGATGCCTTGTTGAACTTGTAGTAATCTGAGAATGTCTAGGTGTTCCCTCGTTTGGGGCATCACACCATCATCTGCAGCGATGACAAGCATGGCGAGGTCGAGTCCACCGGCTCCGGCAACCATCGTACGAACCAGTCGCTCGTGTCCCGGCACATCAACTATGCTTGCTTGAATACTGTCGCTTATTTGCCAGCCAGCAAAACCAAGCTCGATGGTTATACCACGTTTTTTTTCTTCTTTAAGTCGGTCGGTGTTTTGGCCGGTCAAGGCTTCAACCAAAGATGTTTTGCCGTGGTCAATATGACCCGCTGTGCCTATAACAATGTGAGACATGGTGCTCTTTATGGTTTGGACGTTAGAATTTTTCGGATGGACTCAGCAAGTAAGACATCGTCGTCAGGATGAACAGAGCGAGGGTGAATCAAAACTCTATCATCTACTATATGAGCTATAATAGGAGGAGTTGCCTTACGCATTTTAGCCAACATTCTGTCTGGACTTTTAACCTCTAGAGATAAGGCCAGTCCGGGCAGTTCACCACCAGGCAAGGTTCCACCACCTGCGGCATCTGGAGTCTCAATAATTTCACCCGTCTGTAAAATGCTCTGCCATTGGAGGCAGCGCTCACGCAGCTGGGATTGTGTTTGGTTCATGCTGCGAAGAAGAGGGATAGACTGTTCGGCTTCGCCGCGTAGGTAGAGTTCCAGGGTGGCGATTGCGGCGGCAAGCTGCATTTTGTCGCAGCGAAGTGCGCGAGCGAGAGGGTGTTTTTGAAGTTTGGCAATCGCTTCTTTCGAGCCGACGAGAAAGCCCGCTTGGGGACCGCCAAGAAGTTTGTCGCCAGAGAACGCAACCACATCAAAGCCAAGTTTTACAATCGACTGGACCGTTGTTTCCGCGGGTAGGCCGTACTTGGTGGTATCAACCAAACAGCCGCTCCCAAGATCCATGACGACGGGGATTCCGTGCTCTTTACCCAGGGCGATGATTTCTTCTGACTTGGGTTCAGTGACAAAGCCTTCGACTTTAAAGTTCGAACGGTGCAAAGACAACAAAAGGCCAGCGCCGTCTTGAATAGCTTCCTCATAATCGTAGAGATGGGTCCGATTGGTGGTGCCTATTTCCATGAGCTGGCTACCACTTGCCTCCATCATCTTGGGTAAGCGAAAACCGCCGCCAATTTCTACAATTTGTCCGCGAGAAATTGCGGTGGGTTTGTTGCCAGCGAGACCTGTAACCATGAGTAGAAGAGCGGCTGCACAGTTGTTGACGACCATGCCTGCTTCGGCACCGGTCAGCTCGGCCAGGGGGGTAGAGACGCCGCGCATTCTTGAACCACGCTTACCGTTTTCAAGGTCGAACTCAAGGTCACAGTAGTCTCGGGCTTGGTCCATGGCGTTCCAGGCCGCATCGGCAATTGGGGAACGCCCTAGGTTCGTATGGAGTAAAACACCGGTCGCATTGATTACTTTTTGAAAGGGACGCGGCGGCGTTTCGAGCAGTGCTTGTACTTCAAGCGTAAGGCTCTTCAAATCGGGACAAGGTTTTTTGGCGAGAATTTCCTGGCGTGCTTGGTCGATGATTTTACGTGCTGCCGCCACAACGGCAGGATGTCCATGCTTAGCCGACCATTCGCTGAGGCTTTCATCCTCGGCGAGACGGCCTACAGCAGGAAGAGACCGCAGAGCGGATTCTATAGAAGGGTCAGACATAAGGAGGTTCTAGGAAGTTGCCGGGTGAGTGGCAACCTTTAAATCCATGCATTTGCATGGCGCAGACGGGGAGATACTCAGAGAGCTAGCTTAACGTTGCGAGCGCTTCGTTAAATTTGTCGGCCGTAAAAGGCTTACGAATCACAAAGTTGGCGCCTGCATCGGTCGCTGTTTTTTGGATTTCTTCAGAGCTGTCGGCTGTGATGATTCCAAAATTAACGTTGGACCCGTTTGCCCGGATTGCACGAAGAAGTGCTAAGCCACTCATCTCCGGCATGTACCAATCGCTGATTACCAGATCTGGCTTCTCTGTGAGCACTTTTTTGAGTGCCTCAACACCATTGGCTGCTTCAAGAAACTCGTGATCTCCGGAGTTGGAGCTGGCAACGGCACGCCGAACCAAGTCTCTCATACCACCACTGTCGTCAACGACTAGAATTTTCACTGTTCTGTCCTACCCGATCCGAGAGCCACCAGACTCTTCATTGTTACCCGGTTTCATTATAAATAATGACCGTTTACTTGCGGTATGTCGATGAAAATAAACCGCTTACGCAGCTGACCTTTCTTCGCACACCCTTCAGAAACATTTAGAGCATAAATCTGGGAGTCACTACAAGCCACTGCCCATGGATTAGTTCTCGCTGGTATCTGCAGCTGTCTTTTGACGGCAAATCCCTCGTTCTGAGTCGCCAGTGACCTCACATTCTTGCGAGGCTAGGCAATCAGCGCTCTCGGTTTCAAGCGTGCATGAGCGCTGGCAGGTATCGCTTTGGGCGATATCACATACGTATTGTATGTAGTTGTCGTCGTTGAAGCAGTCGGAATCTTCATCACAGGACGTATCTACAGGGGACTCAGCACAGCCGAGAAAGAAAGCGAAAATGATAAAAATCAATGATTTGGGAAGCTTGAGCATGATGGGTCCTTCGCGGCGTTGATGCCTTATTCCGGCACATTATCCAGCTCAATCGCGATGGGCAAGCATTTGTAAAAGTGCACGTTTCGGAGAGTCGATTACGATCGTTTCAACTATTTATTGGCACTCTGACCACAAGACTGCCAGATAAGTTCTAAAACTCTAATAAAAACATGTGATTAGAATCTTCAATGAAGAAGCTTTACGACCTTGACAAAAAAACGGTTGCACTTATATTCGCGCAGCAAATTCAAAAGGGGAGCGGTCAGGGAGCTTGTAAAGCATACCAATCGGCCGGCTACCATTTACGACACCGGGCACCTCAAAAAGTAGGTGCCGACAGATGGAGGCAGAAATGAAGTTTCGTCCACTGCAGGACCGCATTTTGGTCAAGCGAGTTGACAGCGAAGTGAAGACAGCCGGCGGGATCATCATCCCAAATTCGGCTCAGGAAAAGCCACAAGAAGGCCTCGTAGTTGCTATGGGCAACGGCAAGCGTCTTGAAGATGGCACTCAGATCCCAATGGATCTTGCAAAAGGTGATCGCATCCTTTTCGGCAAGTACTCTGGTTCTGAAGTCAAAATCGACGGTGAAGATCATCTGATCCTGCGCGAGGACGAAATCCTCGGCGTAATGGAAAAGTAATCAGGTTAAAAAACCGGTTAACTACTTAACGATTTAAAATTATCACACGGAGTCCATTATAATGGCTGCTAAAGAAATTATTTTCGACCAGCGCGCTCGTGAGCAGATTCTTACAGGAATCAACACACTTGCTGACGCGGTTAAAGTTACTCTCGGACCAAAAGGTCGTAACGTTATTATTGAAAAGAGCTTCGGTTCTCCTACCGTCACTAAAGATGGTGTTAGCGTTGCTAAGGAAATCGAACTTGAAGACCGCTTCCAAAACATGGGCGCTCAGATGGTTAAGGAAGTTGCTTCCAAGACATCTGATGTAGCTGGTGACGGAACAACAACTGCTACTGTATTGGCACAAGGCATCTACCGTGAAGGTGTGAAGCTTCTTGCTGCTGGCGCAAACGCGATGGACCTTAAGCGTGGTATCGACCAAGCTGTAGCAACTATTGTGAAGAGCCTCCAACGACTTTCTAAAGCTACTAAGAATGCCACTGAGATTGCTCAGGTTGGTACTATCTCTGCAAACGGCGACATCACCATCGGTGGTATCCTTGCTGAAGCGATGGAAAAAGTAGGCAAAGAAGGCGTTATCACAGTTGAAGAAGCTCGTGGAATGGAAACTGAGCTTGAAGTTGTTGAAGGTATGCAGTTCGACCGCGGTTACCTTTCTCCATACTTCGTAACTGATCCAGAGCGCATGGAAGTGGTTCTTGAGAACCCCTACATCCTCATCTTCGAAAAGAAGATTTCAAACATGAAGGACCTCCTTCCTGTACTTGAAGGCGTTTCACGCGCAGGTCGTCCTTTGATGATCATCGCTGAAGACGTTGAAGGTGAAGCACTTGCAACTTTGGTTGTTAACAAGCTTCGCGGAACACTTCAGGTTGCAGCTGTTAAGGCTCCTGGTTTTGGTGACCGTCGTAAGGCAATGTTGCAAGACATCGCAGTTCTTACCGGTGGCCAGATGATTTCTGAAGACCTCGGCATTAAGCTTGAGACTGTTACTTTGAATGACCTTGGCGAAGCCAAGCGCATCACTGTAGACAAAGACAACACCACACTCGTTGATGGTGCTGGCAAGAAGAAGGACATTCAGGGCCGCGTTGCTCAGATTCGTGCTCAAATTGAAGACACAACCAGCGATTACGACCGTGAGAAGCTCCAAGAGCGTCTTGCTAAGCTCGTAGGCGGTGTTGCTGTTGTACGTGTTGGCGCTGCTACTGAAGCAGAAATGAAAGAAAAGAAAGCTCGTGTTGAAGATGCATTGCATGCAACACGCGCAGCCATCGAAGAAGGTATCGTACCTGGCGGTGGTGTAGCTCTTCTTCGCGCTCTTCCAAGCCTCAACAAGCTTGAGCTTGAAGGCGATCAGCAGTTTGGTGTTAACCTCATCAAGCGCGCTATCGAAGAGCCTCTTCGCCAAATCGTAAGCAACTGTGGTGTAGACGCATCTATCGTTCTCGAGAACGTGCGTAAGTCCAAAGGCGCAAACGGTTTTAACGCTCAAACTGAGCAATACGTTGACCTCATCAAGGACGGCGTTATCGACCCAACTAAAGTGGTTCGTACTTCACTTCAGAATGCAGCATCTGTTGCATCTTTGATGCTGACTACTGACTGCATGGTAGCTGAGAAGCCAAAGAAGGACGCTGGTCCTTCAATGCCTGAAGCTCCTGGCGGAATGGGCGGCATGGGATTCTAATCCCTCGCATCTAAAATGCATTGAAAAGGGTTGGTGTTTCACCAACCCTTTTTTTTGCCCAAATTTCCGAAAATCATGAGTGATTATTGCCATTTGTTGAATTTGTAACGGCGAAAATATGTTGAAGGATCCTTTGCCACGTACTTGTGACGGTCGGACTTCAAAGATTGGCTTGAATTTGTGACGCTTCTAAGGCAGGAAAAGCTCAGCTTGAACCTTGTAAAGCGATGCTTTAGAAGATCAGCCTGAATCCAAACGGTATCTGAGGAAATTGAAAATGCTCGAACGTAAAGAAATCGAAGCCCGAGTGAAAGACATTGTTGTGAAACAACTTGGCGTAGAGGCAGAAGTTGTCAAAGCCGAACGCTCATTTGTTGATGATCTGGGTGCTGATTCGCTCGACATCGTAGAGCTTGTCATGAACCTTGAAGAAGAGTTTGGCTTTGACATCCCTGACGATGAAGCAGAAAACATTCGCACATTTGGAAATGCTGTCGAATATATTCTGACCAATCAGACTTGAGGATCAAAGTGAAAATTACAATTGGCGCTGATCACGGTGGCTACCTGCTTAAGAATCTCATTGTCGACCATTTGAAAACGAATGGTCACGAGGTTCAAGACTGTGGGACCCATACGTCCGATTCTGTGGATTACCCCAATTTTGCCAAAGAGGTGACCTCATCGATTACGAGTGAGACTGCCGAACTGGGCATTCTGGTTTGTGGTTCGGGTATCGGCATGTCGATGGCAGCCAATAAAGTAAATGGCATCCGTGCTGCACTTTGTTTCAACGCCTACATGGGTCGCATGACCCGGGCTCATAATAATGCGAATGTCTTGTGTTTGGGAGAGCGTGTGCTCGGCTCAGGCACGGCACTTGATATTGTTGACGCATTCGTCAATACGCAATTTGAAGGTGGCCGCCATCAGCGCCGCGTCGATCTCGTTACTGAACTGGAGTCATGATGAACCCGCTTAGTCATCTATTAACCGAAGATCCTGAAATTTATACCTCCGTACGCAACGAGTTGGTACGGCAAGCCGAAGGTATTGAGCTTATCGCCAGTGAAAACTTTGTAAGCCGCGCGGTCCTGGAAACCGCAGGCACAGTACTCACAAACAAGTATGCCGAAGGTATGCCGGGGCGCCGTTACTATGGCGGCTGTGAAATGGTCGATGTTGCAGAACGGTTGGCTGAAGACCGAGCGAGAGAGCTCTTCGGCGCGGAGTACGCAAATGTTCAGCCGCACTCTGGCTCGCAAGCCAACATGGCGGTGTTCATGTCGGCGCTCCAACCAGGTGACACTGTTTTGGCAATGGATCTTGATGCCGGTGGACACCTCACACACGGCTCACCCGTAAACTTTTCTGGACGTCTTTACAATTTCATTCCGTACGGCGTTCGAGAAGACAACGAACAGCTCGACTATGATGAGATTCGTTCGTTGGCGCTTGAGCACAAGCCCAAAATGATTATTGCCGGTGCAAGTGCTTATTCACGTGTATTAGATTTCGAAAAGTTCAGTGCCATCGCTAAAGAAGTGGGCGCGAAATTTATGGTCGACATGGCTCATATCGCAGGCCTTGTTGCTGCCGGTGTGCACCCAAGTCCAGTGCCCTACGCTGACTATGTGACCAGTACAACTCACAAGACTCTGCGGGGTCCTCGTGGCGGTATCATTCTGGCTAAAGAAGAGTATGCGAAGCAGCTCAACAGTGCAGTGTGTCCCCGAATCCAAGGTGGACCGTTGATGCACGTGATTGCGGCTAAAGCAGTTGCTTTCAAAGAAGCGATGAAGCCCGACTACAAAGAGTACCAAGAGCAAATTTGCAAGAATGCAAAAGCTCTCGGTGAAGCGCTGGTTGCTCAGGGTTTTCGCCTGGTTTCAGGTGGCACCGACAACCACGTAATGCTTGTAGACCTTCGTCCTAAGTCTATGACGGGCAAGGTTGCTGAGAAGGCGCTGGATAAGGCTGGGATTACAGTTAACAAAAACAAGATTCCTTTCGATCCAGAGAAGCCATTCGTGACAAGCGGTATCCGCGTTGGCACACCAGCGGTAACATCACGCGGGATGAAAGAAGAAGCGATGGCACGTATTGGTGAGCTCATCGGTGAAGCGCTTTTACATCCGGAAAATGATGAACACCTTGAGGCTGTGCGCGGCAAGGTTAAAGAACTCACCGCAAAGTATCCACTCTACGCAGACCTGCTAGAGGCAACTCCTGCAATTTAACATTCGAGGCATTGGGTCCTTGAGGCCCATCGTCACTGCACTCAGCGTGTTGATTTTACTTCAGGCGTCATGCGCCCCCGCTCTTGTTTCGAAGTATTCCAAAGAATTTCCAATCATCGATGAGCATCTCCGTAATGGAGACACTGCATCCGCACGTCATAGCCTCGATAAGATCTATCAAAATGGTACATCAACGGAACGTGCTCAAGCAGGACTCATGCGATGTGAATTGGTGGCACTTGAAAGTGGAACTGACTCTCCAGCGGCCCGGCTCTGTTATGAGCAGTATGCAAAGGAACTTGAGTCAAATCTTCAATCACCAGTAAGGGCTGATCTCTATGCTCTCGCACTTTACCGTTTTTACGCAGAGCAGCCTCTAGAGCGTCGCCTCTTGGGTTTTATGAGGCTGAGTTTAGAGTGTCCGGGAACGCCTGCTGGACTTAAGGCAATCAATTACCTGAAAGGGTACTGGAGCAGTCTGCCGGCTGGCGAGAGAATGAAAGCGTGGCAAGGCTGGGACCAGAGAACTTATCAAGAGAAGGTTGCTCGATGCTCTCCTGATAATAATAGTACGCAGGTCGTAGCCATTGTGGCACTCGAGCGGGCAAAGGCTTATTTAGAACTCGATAAACCCCAAGAAGCATTGCGTGTTTTCGAGAGTGTGTGGCCAGCCCTCGACCAAAGTGTTTGGTGGGACGACGTTGCTATTGTAAGAGCTGACGCCTACCGCTTGGCGGGAAACCCAGAAAAATCATTAAGCGTTTTAGAGCTATTTATCCTGCGGCGAGAATCTTCATTTTTTATAGGCTCTTATGAAAGTATCTTCTTTGACGAAGCGATGATGATGCGTGGGAAAATATTAAGCTCGATGGGTAAGCGGCCCGAAGCCCGTCAAGCTTATCTCGATTTGATTACGAAAGCTCCGGAGTCTCGTCTTTGCGACGATGCAGCCTACCTGTCGGCGCTTCTGGCTGAAGGAACGCGGCAAATTAAAGAACTTGAAATATTTTTGAAAAAATACCCCGAGTCACGATGGGTCCGTCAGGCTCAGTCGGTTATCAAACGATGATCAGTGTAGAGCAACTTTGCTTAGGTTCCACCGCTGCGCCGGCGTTATCGGATATTTCATTCGAATTACAACCGGGCGAACGGTGCGGTCTCATAGGCCCCCCGGAGTCTGGAAAGTCGGTTTTGTTAAAGGTCGTTGCTGGTTTGATTGAACCAACGGCAGGTTCAATTCGCTCCCATGGTGAAACGCTAAACTATGCCGATGAAAGCGGCCTTTCAGATTGGCAGCGCAACGTCGGGATGGCTTTTCAAAACGATGCTCTTTTTGATTCGATGTCTGTTTTTGAGAATGTAGCGTTTCCGCTGAGAAGGCGTGCCGTTGACGAGACTGAAATCCAAGAGCGAGTTTTAAAGCGTCTGGATGATGTGGGGCTCAAAGATGCATCCAAAAAATTCCCTGGAGATATCTCCGGTGGGATGCGTAAGAGAGTTGGAATTGCACGGGCTACCATTGCCGAACCGAAGATAGGTTTATTTGACGAACCAACCGCTGGTCTTGACCCGCTCACTTCAGAACTAACTTTAGAGCTGATTGTAAAGCAATCAAGTCGGCTTAAGGCACCCACTTTAATCGTTAGTAACGACTTAGCCGTTTTATTCCCGGTTTGCGAACGGGTGATTATGCTGCATGAGGGCTGTGTTGTATTTGATGGGACGGTGGAGGCTATTTCGGTAAGTGAGGTGCCGGTGGTGAAGCAGTTTCTTCAAGGCGCCGACAGCGGGCCTCTTTAATCAAAAAGATGGAGTAGATTTTTTTTGAGCTCGATGTGTGTCAGTTTGAGTCCACGGGCAGGAGCAGTAGGACCTATCCACATAGGGTTTGGATTTTCGAGTAACTCTTTCATCGCCGACGGCGGCATAAGCCCGCAGCCAATTTCAGCCAACGTTCCCGCCAGTGTTCTCACCATTCTTCTTAAAAAGCTCTCACCGCAGACCTGGAAAATGATTTGAGATCCTTCAGCGGTATCGCAGCGCTTGATGCAGCCAGAAAGTACGGTGCAGTTAGTATTGGTCGGCTTTTTTCCGGGCCGGACCTGAAAGCTTTCGAAGTTGTGGTTGCCGGTAATGTGTTGTGCGGCTTCTTGCATCAGCTCGATATCAAGTTTGGGATGTATATCCCAATAGGCCACACCCTCTCTTGAGCCCGCGAGAAAATTATCTCTGAAGCGATAGGTATATGTTTTGGAGAGACTTATTGTTCGGGCGAAAACATCCTGCGGGACGGGAGCGATTTCGAGCTCACCGAGGCCGCCTTGGGACGATTCAATTCGCAGACCGGTGGAGGGAATGGACGGTCCAGTTTTGAGCCAGCCAGTTGCAAAGTTTACGTCGGCGTCTACACCCTTATCGGTTCTGGCTGTAAATGTAAGAGCCTTAAGAGGTTGCCCGAAGGTTCTTGTCATTTGCTCTTGCAGTGCGCCGGTAACACTTGGCAGCCCCGGCTGGGGCGGAACACCGTAAAATGGGGCGCCGCGGTAACTTAACCGAATAAGTACTTGGCTTCGCCCGGCAGTCTTTACCTGCTGGTCGAATGTTTCAAATGGGTGTAAAGACAACCTAGTCATGCTTGAACAACCGAAAATACCAAAGAGTTTTAGAAGCCGATTATTGGCTTTTTACCAAGCGAACAAGCGTGATCTGCCTTGGCGGCACACATCTGACCCTTATTCGATCTGGGTCAGCGAAATAATGCTTCAACAAACTCAGGTTAAAACGGTTTTGCCGCGCTACCATCAGTTTTTGGATGAGTTTCCAAGTGTTGAAGATTTAGCGGCAGCTTCCGAGGAATCGGTTTGTGAAGCCTGGGCCGGCCTCGGTTATTATCGGCGGGCTCGAAATCTTCGCCGTGGGGCCTGCTATGTGATGGAGAATCTCGGTGGAGTTATCCCGTCTACGGCAAGTGAGCTTGAAGCGATTCCGGGCATAGGTCGGTACACAGCTGGAGCAATCGCCTCCATTGCATTTGGAGAAGAGGCGCCACTGGTGGACGGGAACGTGGTTCGCTTTCTCGCCCGCTACTTTGTTTTACCAGGTGACAAGGAAGATAAAACGCTCAAGAAAACGCTTTGGGCAACCACCACGGAGATGGTGAAGGGTAAGCAACCTGGGGATTTTAACCAAGCGTTGATGGAGCAGGGTGCAACGGTTTGCAAGCCTGTGGCTCCCCGGTGCGGTGAGTGTTGTGTGCAGCGAGATTGTGGAGCGTATGAAGAGGGGGCGCCGGAGGCGTACCCAGCACCTCGGCCAAGTGCTAAAAGAAAATCACTCTTTATAGCCTTTGCCTGGCATGAAAATAAAAGTGGCCTTTGGCTTGAGCAGCGAGGGCTCGATGGTCTTTGGTCTGGTCTTTGGGAGTTGCCAAGCGGCCAAGGTGATACGATGGAAGAAGCAATGGCTGACTTAGCTAATAAGGTCTCCGTGGATACTTCTGAACCATTGATGACCGTTCGACATATTTTGACGCATCGAAATGTTGAGGCCGTGATTTATTCACTTGGCAAATTGCCTCGCTCTCGAGCTTCGTCAGGTAAACGTTACCGCTTACCGTTAGAAGCACCCCTTAGCGGGCTGGCCCGTAAAGCGATTTTGGCGACGCAAACCGTACTTTAGGCTTCGAAGAAACCTTCACATTCCTTGAGGAAAGCATCGGCTTGTACGGGGTCGTGGATATTCCACTTACTTACATCCCAAGTCATGACGTCGATTTTATGCTTTGTTCGAACGCTGCTTGGAAACGCTGTGTAATAGCCGTTGAGGCCTTCGAGGAATCCAGACTTGATACTTTGTTCCTCTTGGCGACCACGCGTTTTAATTCGGTCGAGAAGAATGCTGACGTCTTTGCATTGAAAACAAATGACTTTATCGGGTTGTCTCACGCCGCGGTTGAGTCGTTCAAAGTATTCAAAGTAAAGCTCCAATTCGTCGTCGGTCATGTGACCCAAGCCGTGGAGGTATTTGGCGAAGATTTCAGGGTCCTCAATGAGGGTACGATCTTGGATACAGCTTTTTGCCACAGTATCAATCAGCTCGTGGTGAGTGATTCTTTTGATTAGGAACTCGAGCTGCAGAGTAAACGACCACCGGGCCATATCTGCATAATATGGCACTAAAAACCGGTTATCGATGACTGGCTCGTCAAAGAGTTCGAATCCAAAATGACGGCTGATGAGCTTGGCGGCTGTGGTCTTACCGCAACCAATGTTGCCGGCAAGTGCTATAAATCGTTTATTTTTCATGATCGCACTCTTAGAACGGCCCTCTGACGATTCTCATGGCGTGATTGAGGTCTTGTCAACGAAGGTGCCATCCATTAGGAGGCTTTCGATCTTCTTATTCTGCATTGTTCAAGGAATCGAAAACCGATGCCCGTGAGTATGGAAAAACGGCTTAGGCCCTTACAAGACCTCAAGGTCGACAAACTCATGATTCATGAGATTTACGCGTCGATCCAAGGTGAATCCACTTTCGCAGGGTTACCATGCACTTTTATTCGGACCACGGCCTGCAACTTGCGTTGTACCTGGTGCGATACGGCCCATGCCTTCGGTAAGGGCAACGTTATGGAAATCGATGCAGTCTTTAACCAGGTGTCCGAAATGGGACCGCGCTTGGTGGAGGTCACCGGTGGAGAGCCTCTTTTACAACCGGCAGTCTTACCGCTGATGACGAAGTTTTTAGATGCAGGCTTTCAAGTGCTTCTGGAAACGAGTGGTTCGTTGGATATTGGTCAGGTTGATTCTCGGGTAGTAAAGATTGTTGATTTCAAGGCACCAGGAAGTGGTGAGGTTGGAGCCAATGATTGGAGCAATGTGGAAAAGTTAGCGCCTCACGATGAGGTGAAGTTTGTGCTCCAGAGCCGAGAAGATTATGAATGGGCCCGCAATGCGATTCAAGAGCATCGCTTGGCGGGACGATGTGAGCTTCTCATGGGTACCGTTTTTGAGAAGCTTAGACCTGAAACGCTGGTGGAATGGATTGTCGAAGACAACCTAGCGGTGCGTATGCAGCTGCAAATGCATAAGTATATTTGGGACCCACGCCAGCGGGGTGTCTAGTGGTAGCTTCTCCGAGTGCTCGCAAGTTCGTTGTTTTCCTCACCGTATGTGTCGATTTTATAGGCTTTGGACTTATCCTGCCCTTACTCACTCGCTACGCCGAAGACTTCGGTGCAGGCGGTGTGCAAATTGGGATTTTATTTCTCTCGTATTCCCTGATGCAGATGCTGGTCTCACCATGGTGGGGAAGACTCTCTGATAAATGGGGGCGTAAACCCGTTTTAATGATTTCAATCGGCGGTAATGCGGTCTCTTTGGCCCTTGCTGCTATGGCTGGAAGTTACGCTTGGCTTTTGGTGGCTCGAGTGCTCTCGGGAATCCTCACTTCTAATGTTGCAGTGGCTGCGGCTTATATAGCCGACATGACAGATGGCGAGGAACGCTCTGTTGGCATGGGGATGCTTGGAGCGGCTCGCGGTATCGGTTTTGTGTTGGGGCCTATTATTGGCGGTGAACTTAGTGTGCTTGGAATAGCTGCTCCGTTTTGGGGCGCGGCTTTACTGGCAACGGTCAACTTTCTGGCCGCCGTTATCGTGTTACCGGAGACCGCTCCAAAGCAGGACTCCCGGATACGAACCGGTTTCTGGGCGAGTCTGAAGGTCATGCGCCGCAATCCACTTTTTGAAAAAATTCTGACCATCGCATTTGTGCAAGTGGTCGCATTTTCCATGCTTGAGATGGCTTACGTTTTATTTATCGAGCGGCGTTTTGAACTTAATCCAACCCAGACGACGCTCTATGCCGGCCGCGTGTTTACGTTCATTGGTGTTGTATTGGCCTTGGTTCAAGGGCTGTTATTACGTCGTCTGGTGATGATTTTTTCAGAAGCGACGCTTCTCAAGGCCGGGATTTCGATGGTGCTGGCAGCGATGGTTTTGATTCCGGTCACGCCCGTTGGAGTTTGGCCTTTCTTTCTTTTCGCGACCGCACTTGCCGGAGGTGGCCAGGCCTTGGTAGCGCCAACACTGTTGAGTTTGGTTTCTCGCTTGGCTCAAGACTCAGCTCAAGGGGCAACCATGGGAGCTTATCAGTCCGTGCAATCGCTGGCCCGAGTTGTAGGGCCTCTATGCGCCGGTATTCTCTTTGATTTATCAGGAGAAAATCTTCCTTACCAAGTTGCTGCTGGTCTGACGGCTCTGGCTCTATGGCGCGCTTACCGCACGTTTGCGTCAGGCTCTGAGCCTCGTTTTAGCGCCTTGTGATCTGATGGTGGGCCTGTTAGGGGCCCGATATGGCTGTTCAGTTAGATGGTCCTTCGGCCCATGCCATTGAATGTAAAATTCCAGGCACCAACATTGAGATTTGTCTCGATCTGCCCCGCAGTAGGGGAGCGTGGTTTTGCGAGAGTAAAACTGGCGACGATTATCTCGATCTCACCGGGCTTTTTGGAGAGCGAGCATTAGGTTTTAATCACCGTGGACTCGTTGAACGTCACAAAGCACCGACCTCATCCCTTGAGCCATCCAGCAGTGAGATGCTTAGCCAACTGAGTCAGCGGATGCTTCAGAGTGCCATGACCGACGGGTTTACCGGGTTAAGGCTTTTTGACTCAGGTGATACCGCCTTAGCCTATGCATTGGGGCTGGCATCGAAGTGGCGAGGAAAAAACGCTCAAATTATCCATTTCTCTGGAAACCGTAATGCAGCTCAGCACCCTGCGATGCTTGAAGAAGGTTTGGCTTGTCCGTCGCTTCCCTCTGCTTATGATGCTGAGACTCAAGAACTCAATGTAGAGGAAGCTGAAGCTTTGCGCTCACTGGAGCAAGCCATTCGCGACGCGGATTCATGTGTTGCCGCTTTGATTGTGGAGTCTGTGCAGAGCTCCAGAGGCGACCATTACCTACGACCCGAATTCTTCCAGGCGCTTCGACGGCTTTGCGATAGCACTCAGGCGCTTTTGATTGTTGATGAAGTCGACTCCGGTTTTGGCCGCAGTGGATGTTGGTGGGACTGCCAGCACTTAGGGGCAAAGCCCGATATGATTATCTTTGGTGGGATTGCTGAGCTTGGCGGGGTCTTGCTGGCACAGGAGCTGCTGGAATTACTTCCTGATTCAGAGAGTGTTCCGGATCAGATGCAGTGGAGCCGCTGTAATGCGATTCTGGATGCGATGGAGAATGAGCAGTTGATGGGCCACGCTGGTTTGATGGGGCGTTATCTCGACACCATTCTTACGGAGCTAGCCATTAAGTTTCCGGCAGTGAGCAACGCTCGTTCTCGAGGGCTGCGCGGCGCTTTCGATCTACCAAGTGCTGGGGAACGTGATGCTCTTATTCGCGCATGCCTAGAAGAATATTTAATCTTATTGCCAAGTGGAGTAAGGTCAGTATCATTACGACCAACGCTGGATGTACGGCCAGACGCTATCGGCCGAGGTATCGCACAATTAGAAGCAGCCCTAATACGGGTGTATGGATAAAGTATGATGAAAAGACGAGATAATCCTATTCGAGTGTGTATCGTTGGTGGCCTGGGTCGTATGGGTAAGCTGGTCATCGATGCCGTTAACGCGAACCGTGAAATGACCGTGCACAGTGTACTCAGCGATCAGGTAGGTATGCCTATCAATGATTTCATCGTCACCGAGGACCCTCATAAAGCTCTTCACAATGTAGAGGTCGTCATTGATTTCTCGGCACCTTCAGGTTGTGCCTCAACACTGCCGATTTGTGTTGAGAAAAGAATTCCTTATCTACTGGCATCTACAGGGTTGTCTGCGGCAGAGCAGGGTATTGTGGACAGTGCATCAGCGAGTGTAGCCATGATACAGACCTCAAACTGCAGTCTGGGTGTCACGGTTTTGATGGAGCTTGTAGAGCTTGCTTCCAAGCGTTTAGCCGACTTCGATGCTGAGATTTTTGAGATTCATCACAAGCATAAGCGCGATGCACCCAGTGGAACCGCACGCTCCCTTGGTGAGGCTGTTGCAGCTGGCCGCGGGGAATTGCAAGAAGTGGTGGGGCGCTCGGGTATGTCGGAGCCTCGAGCCAAAGACGAGCTTGGTTACGCGGCGATGCGCGGCGGCGACGTAAGCGGTGACCACACGGTATTCTTTTTTGGAGACAACGAGCGAATTGAACTCACACATCGTTCTACCTCCGCTACTATTTTCTCAGCAGGCGCAGTGCGAGCAGCGCATTGGTTAGTTGGTAAGGCTCCGGGTAAATACGGGATGCGCGACGTTTTGATGGGCGATGTCTGAGAATCGAATCTTTATTGCTCTTGGTGGAAACATTGGGGACGTCCTCGATGCCTTTCGTTGTGCAATCACCCAATTGGCTTCGCAAGAAGTCGTCCTGAAACAATGCTCGAGAGCTTATCAAACAAAAGCTTTGCTGGCTGATAACAGCAGTGGTGAGTTACCTGCGTACTGGAATTGCGTGATTGAAGTTGAAACTTCACTGAAGCCGGTGCCACTCTTAAGTGCAATTCAATCGGTTGAGAATTCCTTGGGCCGGGTTCGTCACAAACGCTGGGAATCAAGAACCATCGATCTTGATATCATTCTTTACGGCAACCAAAGCGTCAACAGCGACACTCTCACAATTCCTCATTGTGAAATGCATCGTCGAGCCTTCGTCTTAGATCCTCTGGTCGATATCGCTTCAGACTTCATGGTGCCGGGGTTTGGCAAGACGGTAGGTCAGCTCGCAGCTGAATTGGTGCGAGCGCCTGATGAAACTTTTGAGGTAAGGGAAAATTGGCTCTGAAAGAATCAGAGCCTTTTTAACATTTTAGCTTAACGGCGTCGGCGTAATCTCATGAGCCACGCGAATCCCAATAGGCTCGTAAGAGAAGATACAGGAAACTGCTGGCATCCACCGGCTTCGGTGTCATCGTCAGGCGATGCTGCCAAGGTGCTGCCGTTATCTTCAGCATCTTCACTTGTGGTGGCAAAACTCTCATGTCCATTTAGAATCATCGATACCAGTAGATACAGTTGATTCTTAATTTGAGTTTCGCTGAGACCATCATCGTCTGATTGCTCATCGTCTTCTTGTTCAAGTCCATTCTCAGAAGTCATGCGACCGTGGGTGATAATTCCACCTGCGGCTGCCATGGCAGGCATGAGACCAAGAACTAGGCCCATACCGATTACGAGAATAAGATTTACTACTTTTTTCTTCAACATAACTGACTCGCTTCCACCTCGTTATCCAGTCCACTGGCGGCGGTACATCGCCAATGGGTGGCCACGGTTAGGTGGTAATTTGCTTCACTGGGCGTGGTTGCTCTTTGAACATCCACGTTATCGACTAGCTTCTGCACAACATCTCGGGCTGCTTCAAACCGTCCGCTGTCTGCTAGACAATCAAATTGCGATAAAATCGCTAAATGCTTTTCGTCGGCAGTTGAGCGCTGAATGGAAGCACACTTTAACTGCTTAAGAATTGCATCTTCTTTTGAAATTTCGCTATCAATCTCTCTCGAGGTGCCGATAACCAAAACGCTTAGGCGTGACAGTATTCCCTGGGCGGGTAAATCACTGGCTTTCAAAAGTTCATCAAAAAATTCATCAATATTATCTGGGCGGACAGTATCTAATTCTTTCGGTGAAAGTTTCAGAGGAACTGACCACACATTTGCAATGCCACCGGGGTCGACATCAGAACCTACGGATAGGCTCGCGCTAAGCGATGGCAGAATATATCGTTCTAGAAATGTTACCATGCCTTCTTGCCGGGCCTGTGTGTAGGCTTCGGCGACGGCGTAAATGGTATTGCCTTCCTGGGAAACAAGCCCATGCTTTAGAAGACGCTTCAAAGGAGTTTCGGTCCCGAGCATCTCTATGACTTCACCCTTGGGCATTGGGCGCTCTAGTAGAGCTAATACCAGTTCGGTGTGGTCTTGCAAGAGGTCATAAGCCAATTCTGACTCTACAACCGTATGGCTCGCGGCGGCGTTCATCCCCTACGCTCCTTCGGAAACACTTCGTAATAAATCTGGTGTGCAACGCTCTTGGTCGGCATCTCTGAGTTGTGTTTGCCGAAGTAGCGTCTGAACTGAGCCTGGGTTTCAGCCCCAGAAACCAGCCATAACGCGACTTTAGAGAGCCTATGGGTCCGCTCCGTGATGTTGCGATACGTCCGATTGGGGTTATCCATATCGTCAATGAGGCTGTGCACTGCCGCGACCAATTTGTTCAATGATTGCGGGCTTACATGATGATGTGCTGCGACTTCTTTGAGCTTGGTTCGAGCAACCAACATATCAAATTCGCGGTCTAGTTCGTCTTGGTCTTGTGCATCTCGGTCCGCGATGGAGAATGTAAATTCTCTCTCGAGGATGGGCAGCATCCAGTCGCTGTCGAGCGCTTCTGGCATCTCTTCAACGGCAGCTGAGAATACGGCGTTGCGAATCACTTCGCGTAAACGTCTAATACTCACTTCGTTCGAACGAATAATAGCGGTTTCGATATCGGCTCGGGCGCGTCTCGTAAAACCGAAGAACTCATCTTCCATGCCCATGTCTTTTGAAACCTGCATGGCAAAGCTTTGCGCCAGTTGCCCGATATCTCTGCGCCGCTCGTAGAGCGATGGGATGTAGATTTTCGCCGGTGCACGATCCATAAGGTCACGGCGAAACTCACCATTTCCAACCATTTCGGATAGGTCTCGGTTGGTCGACAGAATAATGAGTGCATCGCTCGAGCGAACTTTGTCATCGCCCACTGAGCGGTATTCTCGCTCGCCTAAAAAGCGAAGTAATCTTGCCTGGTCTTGTGGCTCAAGAGACTGGATCTCATCGAGGACCAGTGTTCCGCCTCCTGCACGGCCCACGAGGCCCGCAAAATCACGGTCAGCGCCGGTAAATGCACCTTTTTTGTAGCCAAAGAGTTGGCTCTCGAAGACACCGCCGCCCAAGTTGGCGCAGTTGACTTCAACGAGCTCTCCAGTACGTCCTAATCCCTTTTTGGCTACATGGTGACAGGTAGAGGCAACAACCTCTTTACCGGTCCCTGTATGGCCTGAGAGCAGGACGACGTCTTGGGCACGTCTAAACAGTATTTTCGAAGGTATCTCGCGTTGGAGATGGGCTAAGAGGTCGTCCCCGACAACCCCTAAAGTTCCGCAAACCTCGTCAATTACATGGGCAAATTTTGGGAGGGTTTTTTGCTTCGTCATTATGGTGGATTCCCTCATACAGAGGCCTTCACCGTCAAGTTCGAAATCACGAACCTTGTAGGTTAATTTTGTTCTCAGCGCCGAACTTGTACGTTGGCGATCGGTTTTGGCCGTTGAGCGCCTAAATTTGTTAAGATCCTGAATTTACTTACTTTTTACTATATAAGATTGTTTTTCTTCACTTTGGCACACACCGTGCAATCACTAGTAGCAAGCGCGAAGCTGTGAACGAAACGTGAGTCCCCCCGGGCATACGGATGACCTTCCCAATCGCGCTTGCTGACGGACGGAGAGTCGTCGGGAGCTTAATTTTGGTTTCAATGGGCACTGCCGGATGGTCTGGCAGGAAACCTTAAAAGAGCAGGTGATACATAGTTCAAAGGCCAATTTCGGCTTGAGAACTTAGCGCGTACCCGCATGTGTTATCGTTTCCCGAAGACTCCTGCCGTCAACCAATTCGAGTTTCCCCCCCAGCGCATCAAACAATCTCCCGAGTGATTAATAATCATACCCCCCAAATTTCGTTGGATTGTTTGGTGTGCTGATTTTCGCTTTTGCACACACCCAAAACCATTGAGTAATTGAGTCTGAGCTCTGGTCACATGCGGTGGTCTATGGTAGCTGGCTTCCTGCTTTAATTGCATCCACATGATTATAAGCGTCGCTTATGGTTGAATGTTGGTGGCAACTAGGGATAAACATCTAGCTCTTGTTGAGCCTAGAATCTCGAGCGGTACTTAAATCCACGGAGGTAACTGCAGTGTCAAAGGTCGTGCACTTATCGAATGACGCCCACGCGCTAGCGAAGGTTTATTGTAAATCTCGCGGTCTCAAAATGAGCGATTGGGTCGGGTCTCTGATCATTGATGCTATTTCAGTGCAAGAGGAACCCAAACCACAGGAACAACCTCAAGACGTGAGTCTGCCTCGTAAGAAGCAGCTGCCACGTGTAGATGAGACTGTTCAGACTACTGACGATGGAGTTCCTGTTTACGCGCAGCCTCCATTTTGGGCAAAATCTGCTCCAGTAGAGTCTGACGTTGAAGAAGTACCTTTAGCGGCGGTCCCTGCAGCAGCGACTCCTGTCGCGGCAGCCGTACCGGCACCCGTAGAAATTGGTACTGAAGCAAGTCCAGAGGTCGTTGAGGCCCAACCAATAGAAGAAGTGGCTCCCGTTAATCTGTCAACAGATTCCAAGCCTTTCATTTAATTTGGTAAAACCGTATCCAGCGGTTTTAATCCTACGATATTTAGGTTGCTTGTGAGATTCTCAATTTGAGAAAATGACAAAGCATCAGGAAATCAGGCTACACGTGCCGCCTTGGTGGAACTGGTAGACACAACGGACTTAAAATCCGTCGGGCTTAAACTCCCGTCCCGGTTCGATTCCGGGAGGCGGCACCAAGCCTGACTTTCCAGCCTTACGAAAATCAAATCCAGATATTGTTGGTGATAGTTGCTTTGGGCTAAGCGAGCTAACTCGTTTTGAGCTGACGATGCTCTGCGATGTGATCCATCGCTTTACTGAAATTATCATTACTACTTTTTAAGCTTTCAAACGCGGAACGCTCAAGTTTTACGGCTCGAACAGTACCGTCACAAATCACCGTGGCATTACGTGGTTGATTTGAAACCAGGGCGGTCTCTCCAAAAAAATCACCAGGACCAAGCCGGGCAACTTCTTTACCAGAGCGTAGAAACTTTTTGCCGACTACGACCCGAACGTCTCCCTCGAGGATGATATAAAAGCTGTTGCCCTCAGAACCCTCTTTAATGATGGTCTCGCCTTCGTTGTATCCCATGAGCTTGAGCGCACCCAAAATGAGCTCAACCTCGGCATCTTCGAGTGCGTTCATGAAATAGACCTCGCGGACCATTCGCATAATTACCTGACGTGTCGTCTCGGAGATAACAACTTCCCGCATATCCTGAATTCCCTGGTAAACGTTGTTGCTTGGTTCTAAGCATAGCGGAATCGGGGAGGTTGGAGCCAGAATGGAATACACTTGGTCTTAAGTGTCTGGGTTGTCTGGGCCTTCGTTGATCGTCTCCGGGCCATCCAGCGGCTCGAGCGTCATCTCGTCATCAGCGACCCATACCCCGTTTTGCTTGCGCTTTTTCCGGTTAAGTTTACGGTTTGGCCCGGCGGGGTTACGCATTCCAATTCCAATGACCCATTTTCCATCTGTCTGTTTGCCGGGTGTTTTATGCGTATTGTTCACGAGATCACGGCCATGTTGTGGATCTCTTGAAAAAAGGTCGCGCGAAGCCAGGCTCTTAGCGTCCTTAAGAGCGCTTTTGTTTCGGGGCATGTTGGGGTGGGATATCCCAGGCCTATTATCCACCACTCCGTCTGGGTCGCATCCAACGACACTTGTTAAACTGGCCGCCTGCAGCGCTTTGTGTGAATAGGCATTACTCATGATTTTGCTCGGTTTATGCCAGAATTCATTCCCTGGTTAATTAAGTTATCGGTCGAAAATCCTAAGAGTTTCTCAAAAGTTTGAGGCTGCCTGTTTTTTGAGCCGTTCAGCCAGACTTTCAGCTCCTTGAGTGTTGGGTGTGCTTGGCATAACTTGTGCCATGCCAAGTAATTTTAGGCACTTAGGGGACTATGAGATGGCTTTTTCAGGAGCAAAACTGTCGCGTGAAGCCGCACCTCTGGCTGTGGCGAGTTCGGTTTATGCCGCGTTTGAACGCTATCAAGAGGATTTCATCCAGATTACGCTTCGGGCACGAGAACGATTCGAGACGCGTGACTACCGAGGAGCCGACCAAGACGCGACAGAGCGATTGGAGCTTTATGATATTCGCGCCAAGCGTGTAGCTGCAGAATTGGCAGGCCTTTTGGGAGAGAACTACACAAACAATTCGCTTTGGGTGGATGCCAAGGAGAGCTACTGCGAATTGATTGAAATTCGCTATGACGTTGAACTCGCCATGACTTTCTATAATTCGGTGACTCGCCGAGTGCATGGGACCGTCGGGTTGGATGCCGGCATTGAATTTTATGATTCCGATTTTGAGATTAATACCGCGATGCCCGAATTGCCGTCTCATCTGCGTTACCCATGGCAGGACTCCTGTGAGAACCTGGTTTCTGCAGTTTTGAGTTTTTGTAGCTTCCAAACTCCTTTCGCAGATTTGGATAGCATTTCCGCTGACGTATCTAAGGCGGTCAATCAACGTCTCAAGGAGGTCGGCCTTTTGGGTTACATTCGTTCCCTTGATTTCCTGACGGCTGTTTTTTACCGCGATGGCGGTGCCTACATCATTGGCCGGCTTAGCGCAGAAGATGAATGCCTACCCATCGTTTTTTGTTTGAGAAATAGAGATGATGCCATTGTTCTGGATGCGGTCTTGCTTGATGAAGACTCCGTCAGCATCTTATTTAGTTTTGCGCACTCCTATTTCTTCGTGAATGCAAAGCATCACCGAAAGATGATTGAATTTCTCAGCACGATTATGCCACTTAAACGCATTGATGAACTTTATGCGTCCATCGGCCACTACAAGCACGCAAAGACTGAGCTGCACCGCAATTTACGTTGGCACATGGCTCGTTCAAGTGACCGCTTTGAATTTACCAAAGGTAAAAAAGGGATGGTGATGGTGGTTTTCACTTTGCCCTCCTATGGTGTCGTGTTCAAAGTGATTAGAGACTCCTTCCTGCCTCCTAAGAAAACGGACCGTCAACGGGTTCTTGATTGTTACGAGTTAGTTTTTAAGCACGACAAAGTCGGGCGCTTAGTTGATGCTCAAGAGTTTGTAGCGCTGGAATTTCGCAAAGACCGTTTTGACCCCGAAGTCTTAGAGGAGTTGTGCCAAACAGCTGCCAGTACGGTAAGTGTGAAAGGGGAGAGTGTCTTCATTAAGCACCTCTACACGGAGCGCCGTGTTGTTCCTCTGGATGTATATGTGACTACCGCCGACGAAGAGTCCAGCCGGCTGGCGATTTTAGACTATGGCATGGCGCTGAAGGAGCTTGCGGCGGCCAACTTGTTTCCGGGTGACCTTTTCCTAAAGAACTTCGGAGTCACCAGGCATGGTCGTGTGGTCTTCTATGACTACGATGAGCTGTGTGTGCTTAGCGATTGTAATTTTCGAGTCATGCCAAAACCTCGTTATGACTTTGAAGAGATGGAAGCCGAGACTTGGTTTGCTGTGGCCGAGAACGATATCTTCCCGGAAGAGTTTCGCTCATTTGTTGGCATCCCGGGAACTTGTATGGGCGAGTTTGAAGAGACGCATGGCGACATTTTTACGCCAGGGTTTTGGAGAGATATGCAGGAGGTGCATGCGCGTGGTGAATTTATCGAAATCTTCCCTTACCAAAAAGACCGTCAACGTAAATATTAGGTCGCGACCGGCGTGGGTTGATTAAGCAGCCAGGTGCGCCAGCTTTCACCAATGCCCCAGTAGCCAACGGCGTTTTCAACAAAGAGTACCTCATCTTTATGAGGTCTACCTGAAAGTGTGAGTAGAGCGTGCATGATTTGGCTTACCTGGAGCTGTAAAGATTCACCTTGAATCTCATCTAAGGCACCATGAACCAGAGCTTGGGGAAGTGACCGGTCGGCATTGAAAAAAGGTCCGGACTCGCCGCTTTGTGCAGCATCAATTTCATATTCGGCTACAACTCGTAGAACATCATCTTGAGTTAGTTGTTGAGCGGCTGCGATATCGCGAAGTAGACGCATTTGCTTGTCGCTCATGGTTCGCTTGACGATATTTGCCATGGTTAGAATCCGCATGACTGCGTAGGCGGAGTTGGTGCCATAATTTCGCATCTTACTCTCCTGAGTATTACTGGGATTGAAGGGTTATTTTAAGTTTCGTTCGCTCTGAATGAATGCGGTCCGCATGTTCTTTTAAAAAGAGTTCAAGGTGCTCTGTATCGTGAAGTTCTTGAACTGCTGCCGCGAGAGACTCGAGGTAATTTTTCATCGTGTCCTTATTGTGCCGCGGAATATCATTTCTAAAGGCTTCGCTGGACAAGAGCCGTTTGCGTATCCAGCCTAGGAAGTGAAGACCTGTGCAAGGTTGTATCCCGAAAGTGAGATGGAGAGAGGTAGCGTCTTGTGCATGTGCTTTGTGCCAGTAACCACGTGGCAAGTAGAGCATCTCTCCGCTGGCGAGAGTTCCTTGCCAGAGCTTTTCGTCCGGTGGCTCGGTGATATGGTCGGGTAGGAGCAGAGGGTGTTTAAGGCTGGGCTCTCGAACTTCCCAGCTTTTATGCCCTTCAACCTGCATCACCAATACGTCATGGTGGTCGATGTGAAGGCCAAACCCCTTTGATTGCGGCCCGCCAAGATACACATTAACGGTCACCGATTCCTCGAGCTGGTTCCCAATCGACTCAGCAGCATCCCAGAGAGGTTGATGCAGTTGTTCTGCGTGGGTGAGAAGAAGAACCGCGCCCTGGTTGAGATGATGCTTGATACGTTTGGCCTCAGGACGAATAAGTGTAGGAGCCGAACCGGGTGATGCGTAGAGTTCTTGGGCAATAAGTTCACCGCCATGGAGCATGGTGAGCCTATTCGCGGTGATATCACGCGAATCAATGCTTTTGAGCACAAGCTCTTCTGAAATGAGATTCGTGAACCGGCCAGGCTCTCCTTGAAAGTGTCTCCAATTGCGACTGAAGTCACGTTCCAGGAACTCTTCCAAGGAGAGAGGTTCGATAAGTTGTTGCAGGTCTAACAATTAGCCGCCCATTTTACGGATAACTGACATAGCCGTATCATGCAGCGATTTACTGATGTTGCTCATCATTTGAAGCGTTTGTTGCTGCTTCTGGAGCATGTTTTGAAGATCGACGTTTGCAAGCTGCGCGTCGTCGCCAACTGAGTTGAGTTGGTCCTCAACCTGTTTGATATAATCCCCAAGCTGTCCCTTGGTGAATAGAGCGCCTTCAGAATTAACTGCACCGAGATTGTTGGATGCCGCGATGATATCTGCATTTTCACCTGCAGCCGCTCCGCCGCTTGCCTGCGTGGCCAAAGAGGTGAGTCCATTTTGAAACAAGCTTGTGAGCTCGCCCTCCTGAGCGATGCCGTCGCTGTTGGCATCCTGCCAGATTTGAAGGCTGTGAAAATCTTGGTCGTTATAATCCACGGCGCCGTCATTGTTGGTGTCGAGCAGTGCCAAGTCTTCGTAACCGTCGGCGACATCGCGACCTGTTACATTTTTATCGCCGAAGAGGTCAGTGCCTTGGATGGTGCCGTCACCGTTACGGTCGAACACGACAATGCCTTCTGTTGGGCCGAACCACTCTGTAAACTTCGTGTCTACTTGCCGCTCTTGGGTTCCGTTAAACAAAAGTCCGCTACTCGACTGTGTGATAGAGGCGCCGGCCGCTACATTTCCACCTTGAATGGAACTCCATGCACCATTGACGCCTTGTGATTCAGTATTACTGGCTAAATTGAAAACACCGTTTGCAGCATCGATGGTTGATATTTGTCCATCGCCATCTAAGTCGATCGCCAGTGGATCCCAACGGTTGCCACTCGTTATCTGCCAATCGCCGGCAAAGTCACCGGTGCTGAACTTGGCATCAGCGGACCGAATATGCGAATCGCGTACACCTGACCATTGCTGAATATCTTGATTACCCGTGTATGTAGATGAAGTATGCGTGGGTGAGAAAGGTGCATTGAGTGTGGTCTCCGGCTCTCCAGGCCCTGCTGCTGTTAGAGACTTGCGTGCGGTGTTAAGTTCATCGCGCAGTGCCTGCTTTACCTTGTTGTAGAATTTTACCTTCTCCGCATACATACGAAGGTCTTCGGTGTTTTGTGTGTAGGCTTCACGAAGCACTTGCTGAACCAGCGCGTTTACATCTTGATAATCCACAACAGGTGTACCGCTGACAAAGCTTGAAAATGCACTTTGCAACTCAGAGGTACTCATAGACAGAGCCTGGCCACCGAGCTGGGTAAGGGCTTGATGCTGAGAAGGGCTAAGCTGGTTCATGAGTCCAGTGGTATCGATAGCCGAGAGTCCAAGGCTATTGAGAATTTGGTCAGCGTGTTGAGTACCGCCCATTGAGAAGCCGTCGGCTGCACCTGAGGTGGTCGGTGCGTTCAGCGGTGTTGGAAGGTTGGCAGGTTGGTTGATATTGAGATTGGTCGGATTGATCCCTGTGGAATGAATCGTAGGCATATATAAGCTCCAAAATTTAAAGTTCTAAAAACGACTGGCCTTAGGCCAAAATTTCGAGAGCAGGCGGAGTTAAAAACTCTTCGGGATATTTGGAGAATGTCGGTCCAAGATCCCAGGCGTTGCCTCTGCGCCATACTGCTACCCCGCAGTGTGTCTTAGAAATACACTGCTCGGTCGTATCTTGGGTAAAAAATAAACCAGTGCGCCGATAGCTCCCTAATTTCGAGGGTTTACCTATGTAATAGAAGTGGCAGGGCCGATAATGACGCATTGCTCGGACGAGAGCCCAAGTTTTATGGATGGATGATGATCATATGAGAGATGCTGTGAGGCGCCGTGAGACGCCTTAGATTACTCAGCGAGACTCTAGCTCTTCCGGGGTAAACGACATCATGTGGTCTTTACCAGCAGCAATGACGCCCAAAAGTCCATTCATCTCTGGAAGAACGTTTTGGAAGTAGTACCGCGCTGTTTTAACCTTGGTTGTGTAGAAGCTTCCTTCGCGGCCAAGTGATGCTGCGGCCGACACAGACCAGACATAAGCAAGTGCTGTGTAGGCGAAGAGGTTTAAGTAGTTGGAAGCAATTGCTCCAGCCACTTCAGGATCTTGCATCGCCTTCGCTGAAAGATCCATGGTAACCGCAGTGAGCTTCTTGGAAGCGTCTTTTAAGGGCTCCAAGAATTCGGTCATTGCATCGTTGTCTTTGTGCTCTTGGATGTGCTCGGTGATGATTCCAGCGAACTTCTTAAAGAGGCGGCCCATACCCATAGGCAATTTACGACCCACAAGGTCAAGAGCCTGGATGTGATTGGTTCCCTCGTAAATCATCGCGATTCTTAAATCACGTAGATACTGTTCAATGGACCATTCCACGGTAAACCCAGAACCACCGCAAACCTGCATTGCTTCTGAGATGTTGTAGAAGCCACGTTCAGTGAGAAAGCTCTTCACCACGGGAGTAAGGAGAGCGACCAGATCTGATGAGTCTTCACGAATTTTTTCATCGGTATTGTTACGAGCGTGGTCGAGGTGAATGCCCACCCAGTAAGCCAGTGCACGCATGCCTTCGTTGGTTGACTTAATATTGAGAAGCATCCGTCGAACATCTGGGTGAACGAGAATATTGTCAGCGGTGTGGTCTTTGTCTTGTTTCGCTTTATCAAGCGCACGACTCTGTCGCCGGTCTTTGGCGTATTCCAGCGCCGTTTGATAGGCGATTTCACCAAGAGAAACACCCTCGAGACCTACGTTGAGGCGAGCATGGTTCATCATCGTAAACATGCCGCGCATGCCCTTGTGGGGTTCCCCTACAAGCCAGCCGTGTGCATCTTCCATGTCGATGACACAGGTTGGTGATGCGTGGATTCCCATCTTATGTTCAAGACCGCCGCACTGTACTGAGTTGCGGTCACCGTTGTCTAAGAATTTGGGCACGACGAAGAGGCTGATTCCTTTGATCCCAGGAGGTGAGTCAGGAAGTCTCGCGAGGACCAAGTGGAGAATGTTGTCGGTGAGGTCATGCTCTCCAAACGTGATCCAAATTTTCTGACCTGTGAGTAAAAAGTGGTCACCTTCGGGAATGGCTTTGGTGCTCATCAAGCCCAAGTCGGTTCCGCACTGAGGCTCTGTCAGACACATGGTGCCTGTCCATTCGCCCGATACCAATTTAGGAAGATAGTATTTTTTCTGCTCGTCTGTTCCGTGGTGCAAGAGGGCTTCTACAAGGCCATTACTGAGCCCCGAGGCCATGGCAAAGCTCTTGTTTGTAGACATAGCCATTTCGCTTAACATCACACCGATGATGTTGGGTGCTCCGCCGCCGCCGAACTCCTCGGGATGACAAATCCCAATCATTCCGCTTTCAACGAACTTGGCGTAAAGCTCTTTAAAGCCCTTGGGCGTTGTGACGCTGTGATCTTCGGGGTTGTACGTTACACCTTCGATATCACCCGTGCGGTTGAGAGGAAGGAACTCGTTTACAACGAAGCGGCCAGACTCTTCGATCATAGCCATGGTCGTTTCGAGGTCGTACGCTTCGTACCCTTCAAGCTCGGTGAGTGCTTCGTAACCAAATGTTTCTAGAATGAATCGAATGTCTTCAACAGGTAACTTATAAATTTGCATTGTATGGCCCTTTGTACTGCTGGAATATGCGCGTCTGGTTATGCGTATTGAAGTGCGGACCCACCCATTGTGTGTCACTGACTCCAAGCCCGAAACGGCTATGCCGCATCATGTCATTCCCTGAGTCCAGATTCATCATATGGTTTTTCCAAGGTCAAGACCTTTGGGTCAAACATTAACAATGAACCCTGATTTCACCATTTTTGCCCAAAATGGAGTTTTTGACACGCCAAATGGAACTTTTCTTCGACTAAATCCGACGGTTTTGGGCAAAAGTTTCGATTTGTCGATCTGTTGGTTGCCACTCTATGCAGGGTAACCGGCGCTCGTTTGACCCAGCGGTCATGTTTTTGGTGGCCCATTTGGCCGAATAATTGACAGGTTTTGCTCGCTCTTTTATTGCTTGTTGCGACTTGAGACAGTTTCTTTTTATTGCCGATAAATTGTTTCGTTTTATAATGGGACAGTAGTGGTTCTGGGTCACCCCGGGTGATATGAGGCCTTTCTTACGGGCTCTGTCGAATTTGTCAAAACGAGTCATGTGAGCTGTTCTGAGAATGAAACAGTTTTGAGTAAGCCGGATTTGACCCAAAATAGGTCAAAAAGATCCTTTTTTCGGACAATGACGCGCTGCGAAGGCGTTTTTTTGTGCTTAGAATTAGTCTCATTTTGATCCATGCTGCTAGAATTTTAAATGTAGTGGGATTGCACCCCAATTTCAGCAATCTCAGGGCAGGTATCTTATGGGCAGTATCGGAGGCGTTTCGGCCTTTGGCAGTCAGGCAATGAACAGTCGATTGAAAAAGTCGACAATGCCGAAATCCCTCACCGCGTTAGAGGTGGCGGAAAAGGTCCGCATGGGCCCCGTGGGTAAGACTGAACAGCAAATTCACCTTGAAAAAGCTAAAGAAATGGCTGAAGCGGGCAAGCCTGAAGAGAGCTTACACGCAAAGGTAAGTAAAGAAGCTGCCGAGAACCCCGAAAAAGCTAATTTACACCTCGCACTCATTAAGAAAAAGAACGCTCAACCCTACGATCCCATGGATGCCTTGGCCAAAGCGAAATCGGACCCAGCGGGCCCGAAGGCGAAAAGCCCGATCGACGGGCCAAGTGCTGACGACTTAGCGCTTGAGGGTTCAAAGAGAAATGCTGAGGTCAGTAAATCCAACTCGAAAGCTTCGATGGAAAATTCGAAGCAATTTGGTGCTGCTTTCGATTCAGGCAGTGCGGCAAATATGTCTAAGAGTTTTTTTACGTCGATGAAGAACGCATCGGGTTATGATCCAAATGGACACGCGCTTCGATCTGGATCTCTTCCAGTAGGCGGCGTTCTAAATGTGATGGCTTAATAGCCTACCCAATCTTCCCCTCAACAATTGAAACCATCACCACGTCTGATGGTGAGTTGCGAATCCAAGAGCATTGTTAAATAACTGATTCATTCCCCGTGAACTAGATAGAGAATTCTCAATACTATTTCCCGATTTGAGATACATGTTTGAGCATCGTAAAAATCGGCTTGCGTGAATACTGGCCAACGGGTCACCAAACGACCCAATAGCGTTTGGTAAGGTGTAGTGACTGGAGTTGCCTTTGGCGTAGATTGTCCAATGAGGTCCTTCACGATTTTCCTCTGCAGGATAGACGGTTATAACATTGAGGTTGTCGTGCGAATTGCCCATGGTGATAGAGCGGGTCTCTGGAGCGAGTTCCAATTCGAGGTGCGATGGAAAAGATAAACCTTCGAGATTAACCGCTTCCTGTGGCAACGAACCTTCCAGAATCAAACCGGTCGCGCTGAGTCCATGTTCATAGGGTACGTCGAGTGGCATGGCCATGATGATGGTTTTCTGAGTGTGTTCTTGGAGGCTTTCGTCAGTCTTCGCATGGAAGAGACCAATGGTTCCCGCTGCTTGATGTCCTAAAATATTCTCGCCGCAGGTTTCAGAGTCATCGGAACTATCCTCAGGACAAATGGGTTGGCCATTGAGCACTTGGTCATGACCATCGCGATTCAGGTGGCAATCGTCGCCATAGCAGTCGAAGCCTGCAGCGACACCGGTTGGGATAAACCCACTGCCATTCATTGTAACCCCTGTAAGGGCAATCAACGCGTCGGTAGGATGCCCTACAGGGCCCATTGGCAGTTCGGGTAAAATGATCTCTGTATAATTTGTCGCCGGGTTTTTGAGCTCTAAGGTATGACGTGAGCCGTGCGCTGAATCGAGTAAAGGTATTTGGCTAAAGCTGCTGCGCTCTGGTCCGTAGGGAGTATTGATGTAGTTGTCCCATTCTGCCTGATGCATGGAATGCAGTGGCAGATTACTTTGAAAACCAAAACTCAGTCTTGCCATCATGGGTGACCAATCACGCAATAAGCTGGATGCTAAGCGATATCGATAGTCTTTCAGGCAAGTGCTTAGGTCTGTGATGCACTCCGGTGCGGCCATCATGCGCTCAGCCAATGGTGCAATCTCTTCGTAACTCCATTCACCGCCTAAGCTCCAGAGGGCACGTGAACCAGGGCTCGATCTGATCTCAAAGAAAGGCTTCATGGCTGAGGCTTGAAAAGAGAAAAACATGCCACCCCAGAGTGGAACTTGTTGGTTGGTGACCCCTGGAATCCCTAAGTCATAGCATCCCGGCGCGCCTGCATTTTCCACACAATCCACGGAGGGCATTGGCCCTCCCAAAATTGTATCAATATCGAATTGCACAAGTGAGCGTAGAGGAAATGAAGGAGCGACAAGTGCCAGCTGAATGGACTCAGCAAGGCCGTTCATTTGGTTTTCACGGTGAGCGGAGAAGTCAATGGTGCCGCTGACACCTGATCGAAGAGCGGTCGTATTCACAGGCGTGAGAGGAATGTGAAGAGTCTTGCCTTCTTCGAGCGTGAGGCCAATAAACGAGACGTAGTGATAACCCTTCGCCATAACAGTCAGTGATGCTCTTTGCTCGTCGCCAAGCTCAAAGTGGGTCATTCCAGTCTCACTGGTGGTGGGTACGATGGCGTCAGTTTGGCCATCGTTGTTCTGGTCAATGATGACTGTAGCTCTAGCTACGGGAGCGCCGGTGGACTCATCGTATGTCAGTACCCTTACACTGTCTGATGAAGGCTCTCCCACATTGAGAATATGTGCTTCACAAATAGCAGCCTTCCCAAACTCAGCGACCAGCGTTGTGGAGCAGGGGTAGGGTGAACCGACAATCTGATTTGCATCGATTGTGATGCAGCTGGGGTCATCAGCATAGAGCGTGAAACCGTGATGGGTAATCACATCGCCTTCTGCTGCACTGACCTTTGCATCAAGGTTAGTTATTTGAGGTCCCGCCAGGATCACTGTTGGTAGAATATCTGCGAGTTGGTAGTCGCCGTTGGCGATGATCTCGCATACGCAACCACCACTGAGCTCGTCACATACCTCGTCGATGGTCGTGCAGTCTGGATGACCGGATTCGCAGGGGCCGGTACTCGCTTGGAAGGCTTCGCAGCAACCTGATGATGAGCAAACTTGGCCAAGACTGCAGTCGTTCGATGCCGAACAAGCTTGGGCACACTGGCCGGCGCCTGAGGGTTGCCCCTGAATCTGACATGCTGAAAGAAGAATTAGTGACGACATGGTCACTAAACTTTTGCACAAAAGTGCCCTATTGTTTTTGAAGTTCTGCTGCATCGGTTCTGGTCTCCCACCAAGAAATCGCCCATTAATCCTGTTATTTTGGCCATACGCGCCGCGTCATAGGCTGTCAATCAATTAGTGTGCGACAATGTAGGATAATGTATTCAAAAGAACGCTTTCTTCCTACTTTACCTGTTTTAAGCGTAATGAACGTTTTTTTAAGTGACTGTAATATCTATACTTATTTTTTTGTCGTCGAAATAACTTGGAGTGACTGCCCGGTCGCGTTTTAGATCTACTTAGAAAAAAACGACTCCTCACGTCATATTGTGGCGTATTTAACCCATTTTATAAGATGGCCCGTGCGTCATTTTTTGCCGCTCTGCGTCAGAAATGATTGGGCAGCCCAAAAACATTGAAGAATGATGGAGAACTTGGTTCTGGCACGTACCCTGCAACACTTCGAGGACCATCCAATATTTTCCATGACGGAGAGAATAGAATCATGCCCAAATTCAGCAGAATCATCTTATTAGTCATTTTGACCACCCAAGTCGGCTGTATCGAGTGGTTTTCCGGCAAAATAGGGACCGGCGTAGCTCGCCTGACGGTCCGCAATGTTGGGGCGATGCTACTGGCTGTGAATAACGATGATGTCTGCGGCTTTGCCAGTGCAGCGGTCAATGACAACCCAGAAGCTGATGCAGCAGTAGGCGGTTCAGGATCTCTGACTTATACCGTGACGGATTGTGAGATTGAGTATACGGATTGGGAGTCGCTCTCTACCGACTGCAATGATGTTGAAACTCGTGCAAAGGGTAAACTTATTATCTCTGCTCGAAAAATTGTTGAAGGGCGTATCACGGGAAACCCTGAAAAAGCAGTGATTCCTACTGAAGCAACCGGGGCGCGATTCATTATCGAGAATGCCCGCTTCGAAAACTTCATCTCCGAAAAATCGAATTCAGAAGCTGCGATGAATATGATCTCTGGCTCCATTTCAGCGGTCATCGAACCACTACTCGCAAAAGGTGAAAACGGTACTTGCTCCATTTTGACACCAAATATTCAGTTTTCTGAAATCTCATACGGCACGTCACTCGTTCATGTAGATACCGGAGACCGTGATTTTGAAGTTGACGTAGATAGCTCGAATATTGAAGCGCAAAATGGTAATATAGGAGATCATCAAAATAGGATTTCTGGAGATATTACCGTTTGGGGCAAGCACGAGCCGGTGCCGCATGATGAGGATGGGCTTGATCCCGAGTTTAATGAAGAAGTATTCGCGGATAGCTTTTCCTGTGTGGAAGATTTATTTTTGCCGGTAGCATATGAATGCCCACTTGAAGAGAAGCTGGGACTTGCGGCAGGCCGCTTGGCGGTTCGAGATTTCGCCGGCCTGGCAAAGCTCGTCGCAACGAATACACAATGTGGTTTTGAAAGTCCTGAGGTTCTCAATAGCTTCACTTATGAAGGAGATATTGGGTACAACGACGGCCGAGTCACCTACACGGTAAGCAACTGTGAGATATTTGTAGAAGAACCATTAGAAGTTTCTGTGGAC
>JABJBS010000326.1 GCA_018668695.1 Deltaproteobacteria bacterium | reverse complement strand
GGTTAAAGCCGGCGTGCAGGTCGAATGCGGTTTTGCCCAAGACATACCGAATACCGCCTCCAACTGTGTTTTGTTCATCAAGCGGCCAAAAGTCTAAAAGGTAGATGTCATCACCTCGGTACATACGAGACCCAGCCCAGACTGAAATATCTTTTCCGAGCGCATCTTTGGCTTCTACATAAAGATTGCGAATGGCGATGTCGGAACGGAAGTCGCCATTAAAATGAAAGAGTGCCTCTCCCAGCGCCAGCGTAAGATAGGTCGTAAATTCAGCGCCCGTACTTGGCACATTTAGAGCGTATGAGAAATCTAGCTCTGCGTATGATTTCTCTAAGAGCCGCGGTGCGTGGGCAATGACCTTCACCGGCGCAAGGCCGCCGCCATTGAGATCAGACCCCGCTACCAATCGTCCGTAACTGCCAAATGTAAAGCTATCCTTCGCTTCTTCTTCTGCAAAAGCGGGCATTGCCGTCAACACAATGCATAAAAAACCTAGCCACCGAACCATCAGTTCTCTCCCCGCGCGATACTACGACTTATTTGGAACATACCCTGAACTGGATACGTAAAATTTACTGATGCCATCTATTCTTGTCTTAGAATGATAAAGTCACGTGGTCCCAACTGCTGCTCGCCACCGCCCACTGACGCTTGAGTCATGAGGTCGACATAAGAACCAGATGGAATGGATACCGTTCTTGATGAATCTGAACGGTTCATCGCAACCCAAACGGGACTTGCCGCATCGCCACAACCATCCATTCTATAAACCCATGTATCACCATCCGCATAGAGCGTGTGGCGCGACCCGCGAGTTAGCGATTTCTCTTCACCCCGAATGGTCCCAAGTCTGGCTAGAGTTGTTCTCAAATCCAGCTGAGGCGCCAATAGGTCCCCATCGTTCCAAGGCATCGCCCGCCGATTATCAGGGTCGCCGCCTCCTGCCAATCCAATTTCATCACCGTAATAAATTAACGGAATCCCTGGGCTGGTCATCATCACCACATAGGACAGAGCCAATCTTTCGTAGGGGGCAGCATCTTGAGGCTGACCATAGCTCATGGTCCAGCCATTACTCGGTGAGCTTCCTTCCATGCAGTTTTGAATTTGTCCGCTGGCAAAGTGAATCGCTCGCGGAACATCGTGATTGCCAATCCATGTAGTCATGATGGCTCCCGGGCCGTAGAAATCATCATTGCCGTCCATCCAATACGCAAACTCGGACAAGGATAGATTCTTGCTAAAGAGCGCATTACAAAGCTGCGCTTTGAATGGGAAATCAAATTGCCCATCCAGTTTTGTGTCGGGATCAACAAATGAAGCCAATAGGTCCCGGTCTCCATAGTTGAACGTTTCGCCGACCAGGTAAAAACGCTCCCCGCGTGGGTTGAGAATATTTTGATTAAGAGAACTTCGCAGATCCTCAAGCCATTGCATTGGAACGTGCTTGATTGCATCTAAGCGGTATCCATCGATGTCATAATTTTGGGCCCACCAAAGCGCATCATTTACAGACCAAGCCCGGGCATCATCATTGCCGAATTCAAACGGAGGCAAGTAATCAGTAAATGCACAGCGAGTTCCCCAGTAAGCATCCTCCCAGAGATTCTCAGGACCGCAGAGTCTAAACCGGTCACCTTCACGGGCAAACCATTCTGGGTGAGCTGCATAAAGACCACTGTCTAGGTCAACGTGGTTCATCACGTAATCAAACATGACTTTCATGTTGTGGCCATCTGCCGTTTCAGTAGCGTGCGCTGTATCTACCAATCCATGTAGATCCTGCTCTGTACCAATTCGCGACTCAACCGCAGGTCTTGGTGTTGGATTCGACATATCTGAGTAATCGATATTGTCTGGCGACGGCCAGTAACCGTGGTATGCCGTGTAATTGTGACTGTCTTGAGATGGGTCAATGGCATCGCCCGCCGCATTACGGTTTTCAAAAGGGGCTGAAAGCCACAGAGCGGAAACCCCAAGATCAGCTAGGTATGGGAGCTTAGAAGTCATCCCTTCTAAATCTCCGCCTACATAATTTCCATTGGGTCCATTGAGGGTTCCGGTACCGTCCACTCCGCCAACCGAATCGGTTGACCCATCTCCATCAAAGAAACGGTCGACCAGGGCAAAATACATGACGGCATCGTCCCAGAGAAAGTCGTCTGTAGGTCCGCAATTGTTGACACCGACACACGCCATCTCAATCAATGAATTCGAGCTGCCAAAACCGTCGGACTCGGACCAAGGGTTGTTTGAATCTGGTAACCAAAATTCACCTTCGTTGGCCACATACTTGTAGCTGTATTGCCCGTCCTCAATGACCGCCTTGGCATACCATTGCCCAAGGGTCGGCTCCCAGGTCATTTCGAAACCACCCTCTTCTACCGTGGCCGGCCATCCGTTAAATGAGCCCGCAACATGAACCGAAGAATAAGTCGCACCTTCTGGGTTAAATAAGAAGGTATGCTTTCCACACGTATCTGTCTCACAAAAATTATCGACACAACTTTGAGATATGAGATCAGGGCAATCCATATCTTCGTTACATTCAGGGTCCACGCACTCCAAATCAATGCATCGAGATGCGCCCGCACATTCACTGTCGTCAACACACTCAGGTACGCAGATGCCGTCTTCACAAACCAAAGGTTCACTGCATGCTCGGTCTGGGCCACATTGTGCTTCACCACAAATTCCGATGGCATCACAGGAGCTGCCGTCCCCGCAGTAACAAGGCTCTTCGGCCACACATGTGTAGGCGCGGCATAGTGGCGTCTCTGCGCCGCATTCAACATCGGTTAAACATGCTGGAGCGAACGGGCACGAATGCTCAAAAACACTGTTTCGGTCGCCAAATTCATTGATAACAAATTCCGGATTCGCTGGATCAGAAGTCCAGGTCCCATTCACCACCAAACGGTACTCATAAGTTCCAGGCAGTAGTTTTTGCTCACCCATCCAGAAGCCATCGCCATCTTCATCGCGCAGAGAAAGTTCAGCGCCCCATGGCAAGCTTTCGAAATTCCCGGCGACCAAGACTTCAGATGCAAGCGACTCGCCCTGAGCATGAAATACAAAGGTATGAGCACAACCGTCGTCAACAACCGTTGTGCCTGAAGCTGACTCTGACGAGGAATCATCCGCTCCGCCTGCAGTTTGCCCTTGAGGCTCAGCGCATGCAGACAAGAGTATAACGGCCGCAAGAGCGCCCCATCCAAACCCATTACAATTCATTGATATTCCCCGCCGACTGCCCACACAGTCAATTAGTGCATCCATTATGAGTTACGGGATAATGGTTCCGAAGAAAATCGTCAAGTAGAAAGCAGTAGATCTTACAATGCTGGGTGATCAGTTCTTGGTAGAGAGCTCCGTTGGCTCAATCAGCCATTGGAAATTATCAATGATAACAAGGGAGTCATAAGCAGAGTCGCCAGTATCCCAAATGTGGAAATTAAGAGTAATTTCTTCACCTGGTACCACGGGAGCACTGGTTGTAAGCCAACCGGTGGCCCCTGCCGCTTCCACATTATTGGTAAAAGCCAAAACATCGCTCGAGCCATCGGGGCATGCGCCCAAAGATGTCTCACAAAGGTTGGTGGCTGAATTGCAGCTCAAAGCATCCACGCAGCCGTCACTGTTGCTATCGGGCGCCAAGAGAGTTTGCATAAAGTAGTGGTCAGAATCGTAGCATGAGAGTGCATCGCAAGTGGTGAAGAATGCATTGTTAACCGAGACAGGATTGCCAGCAGCATCAAAGGAAATATTTTTATCCGCCGGGATATCGGGATGGCCGCTGTCTAGGAGAGCCAAGAAGAAGTCATTGTATTGAGTACAGATATATTGCGGGTACTCATAAGTCCAAAAACGAAAATCGTACTGGAAACCCTGCGCATTGGTCGGCACGCGAACAGTCATGCTTAGGCGAACGGTATCGTATACAGAGGCATCAGTGGCTGGACAGGATGCACTTGTTTGGAGCTGATTCCCATGCACAGCCAGATAGTCACTTGGCCCCGAATCAGCGTTAGAGCTTCCATCGCTGTTGGATGAGGTGTAACCCGGATCGCCAACACCGCGCGCATCACCAGATGAAATCACGGCCACTGTTGAATTTGCCAAGGGAGCAACCAGACCTGCGCCGAGTCCATTTAAGACACCTACTTGGATATCTTGAGGTGTACCAATGCCATTGGAATTCGTGAGTCCGGTGGATACAACACCCCATTTATCAGGATCACCTTCCGTGTACTGACAAAGGTCCATTGCCATCACCATGTTGTCAGCGGTAACACCGGATGTAACAGAACCACCGCTGCAGTCAGTTGAGCCCACGTTATCAATTTCACCGTCGCAATCATCATCAATTTCATTACCAACAAATTCATAAGCACCAGGGTTCACCAACGCTGGGTTTTCGGCGCACTGCTGAAAAATCGAGTCGCAACAGTCGCCGTCACAACGAAACCATCCATCGCCATCTTCGTCCTCTGGTTCGTCTGTAAGACCATCGCAATCCTGGTCGAGGCCATCCTGAGTACAAGGTTCTTGCTCGGGTAGGATTGAACCTTCACAAAATCCCCAACCGATACCATTGCAAATCTCAATACCAGAACGACATGTTCCAACATTCTCAGTTCCAAGTGGACCAAAGTAACACGCTCGCTCCTCACCGTATTCACATTCACATTCGCCTAAGGTTTCACATCCGTTCGTTGCGACGAGGTCACAATCCGTAAAGCCTTCAAAACAATCGCAGACGCCGTCGTTGCAAACCTGATTATCGGCGCAGCCGCCGCAGTCATCTTCTTCATCTTGATTGTCATCACTGGCATCTGTGCCATCGGTTGCATCGTCTGATGCATCATCAGAAGCGTCACCAGTATCGGTTGCGTCACTGGCGTCGGTAGCATCGTCATCGGTCGAAACCGACGAGCCACTTGGCTCTTCCGTATTATCGCCTTCGCCCGTAGTCGTGGTGCCATCGCCGCCAGGTAGAGCCGCGCGGCCACCCGCATCAGCACATCCAAAGAGAGCGACACTCATCAAGAATACGGCCCAAAACAAACGATTAACCAAACGCGACCCCAAAGGCCGGACAAGCGAAGCAATCATCAAAACACCTATATATAGATTGTTGAATTCCCCAGACGGAACACCAAACCTAGCAACCAACCCCGAGATGATCCAGCAAGAACCGCTTAAAATCGGGCCTCCAAGCCTCAATCCGGTAGGATCCGCAAACCATTGTAATATTTAGAATTAAACAAAAAAAAACCCGGACAAGAACTCGTAAGCTCTTACCCGGGCCAATTTTATACTGAAATAAGCTATCGCATTAGCCGATAGCCGCCTCGCCCTCTTCCAAGGTCCGGATTCGGATAACCCTTGGCAAATCGAGCACAAAGATTTTCCCATCACCAATTTGCTCTGTTCGAGCACCTTTAATGATGGCGTCACTGGTCTTCTGAACGTAGGGCTCATTCACGGCAAACTCCAACCTAACCTTTTTAAGAAGCGTCACATCAAGCTCAG
>JABJBS010000325.1 GCA_018668695.1 Deltaproteobacteria bacterium | reverse complement strand
TTCGTTACGCGGACCATGATGCGACCATCTTTAGATGCTGTCCAAGTTGCGCTCATGTTGTTTGCTAGTTTTTTCATCGTCCGTCTCCCCGTTTGGCGTTGTTGCCTTGCACTATAAACACTGCAAGTGCGGTGCCACTTTCGAATGAGGCAAAATGGGACGATTCCGGTGACGCAGATCACACAACATAGAGGTTTCAAACCAGGCTTGACGGGAAGCCGTCAGAAATTCCGACACCCTGTCAAAGGTGTGCATACGGGCCTATAGGAGGGTGGTGGCGGTTTGCCTACATGAGGGGATACGCGTCTCATCCACAACAAAACGAAGGTTCGCGCGTTAAACAGATGCCTTAATGAATCCGAGCTTCAACGGGCAGCGAAGCCATAATGTCAGCTTCAATCACGAGAAGCTCTTCAAGCCTTTTTGCCACGTCCACCTTGTTGGTAAACCGCTCTGCAAGCCTCACAAAAAGCCGGGCATGGCCAGCTTCTGCCGTTGCGAGTGAGGTATAGAAATGGCTGAGTTCCGGATCTTCAAGCCCTTCCCCGAGTAACGCGAGTCGTTCATGAGACCGCGCTTCAATAATTCCGGCCACCAAGAGGCGGTCTACGAGGCGCTCCGCATCGGGATCTCTGGCTGCTTTAACCAGTGCCTTCGCGTAGGGGTCGCCGCGGTCACGCGTAAGCGTCAGGCCACGTGCTTGAATGATTGCATACACCTGTTCGAAATGGCGTAACTCCTCGAGAGCGAGCCGAGTACACGGCCTAACCAACTCGGGTAACTGCGGGTAAGCGGAAACCAACGAGAGTGCGGTAGCGGCGGCCTTCTTCTCGCAATTTGCATGGTCTAGAAGAATTAGGTCCAAGTTCTCCAACGCAAGAGGCAGCCACTGCGGGGAGGTCTCAACTTTCAAATCCAGAGGGTTCATACTTCACTCACCTTTTCCATCAACGCATCGAAGTGCCTCAATCCATGGATTGATGAGGCAGCTGCGGCGTAGGTCGCATAAAAAATGCAATCTCGCAACCGGCTACGTGTATGGATACTGATGGTCAGCAAAGTGTGACTAAGCGAGGAATCAACGGCGGCGATATCTACTCAGCGCGGTTCGAGATGGCCCTGTTCATTTCAGCAAATTCTTTCATAAAATCAGCCGCTTGAAGCTCGAAATAATCAAACTGCACGATACGAATGATGGCCTCAGGGTTATCTCGTTGCGCGGCCAGCCACTCAACCGCTCGCTCAACGGAGCGCTCCTGCTTGGTATAACCCTCGATATACAAGGCGATGTCGCTTTGAATCACCTCTTGGCTGTATTGCAAATGGCCTTGAATCGCCTTCACATCATCCACCGGCAAGAGCATTTCTCTCATCAAGTGCGCTTCTAATTTATCACCGGTGTTCACGTTAACGTCGTAGTTCGAGTAGACCCGATTGGTTGAGTACAGGTTCGCCGCCCTCTCCTGCGCCCAAAATCCTTCGGCATCGGTTCGTTCGTAGAAAACGACCAGGCGTCCTGGAGTTGCTAGGATTTCATCAATGGTTCGAGCCGGTGCATCAAAGGCTGCTGGTACCATCAGCTCACCAAAAATCTCTTGAAGGCTATCTACAAATGCAGCGTGCCCTACTTCGTTGGTTTCTGCTCCGGCAAAATTAATCATTGAGAAAATGATAATCTCGCCCGGGTTTGCAATCATAAAATCTCGAAATGCTTCAAAAACAGGAATCGCTTCGGTATCCCAATAGACGTCGCCATGATGAAATGTTGGGCCCGTGCCAGCATTGAGCACCATCCTCAAATCGAAGTAGCGTACACCCGCTCTTAGCTGATCTGTTAAACCATTCAGTTGGGTCTTTGCCCAACCTGACAAAAACTCAGGAACAGATTCAACAAGGGACTCTCCACCCTCAACGCCATAGGCCGTGATATTGGCACCCTCTTCATCGAGATAGCCACTGGCTGAGTCATGGGTGCCGGGCAGCGCGATGTCGCGCAGCCGTAGAGATTTCCAGCTGGGCTGATTCTCAGCCACCCATTGCATCCATGTTGAGCCAAAATCAGGATTGAGTTGATCGCAATCCTTTCCCTGAAAACCAGGACACCAACAAGCGCTTGGATTGTCTTCAGGGGGTACACACACATCAGCTGATTCACAGCCGAGAAGCGAGCTACAGAAAAATAAGCCGGCTAAAAGCCACGAACCATGAAACGTACGAACAGTCATGGCGTCACTCTACTATGTGAGATTTCAATGGCAAAAGATAAATTGTGTCGAAACTTCAGCATACTCCTCGTCACTTACGTTTAGAAAAGCTGAAGCCAACGCCTCCCACCGCCACTCGCCTACTCTGTACAAACACTGCGGCGAACTTCGTTGACTTGATTTCCCACAATACCCTACCCTCTGGAAAGCTCATTGATATCAGTACCTTAATCATACCGGACTCGGTGCACTAATGGTATGCCACACCTTGTACTCATCAAAGTTGGGAAACCGTTTTGACCCAGCCTTAATCCCCAAGCTATCGTTAAGGGATTGCACCAGTTTTCGCATCATGGACCCAGGGGAGAATACGCGATGAATAAGAAGTTACTTACACTGCTCTGCGTTTTCGCGTTTAGCTTTGCCGCCTGCGGTACTCCTGAGGAGGATATGAACACCTTCTGCCAGATTGTTGAAGAAGGCATGGCCGACAAAACGAAAAAAGCCGATAAGCGCAACATGGCCATCATGAAGAACCTTAGCTTCGGCCTTAAGACAGACGAGGGTAAAGCCATTCTGAAAGACCTCGCGAACGTGAAACCCAAGAAGCGTTACAAGGCTCTCAAAAAAGGAGCTAAGAAGCTGGGTATGAAGGGTTACAAATGCAAGGCAGCCAAAAAGTGGTTTAAAACCCAAAAAGAATAGTTTCCTGGCGTCCGAGACATACCTTTTCGAATATCGTTGCGACCAAAGACAAACTTTTAGCTTTATGCTACAAAGGTTGGTTCGATCTGCGAACACGCTCAATTTGATTCGCTAGGCCGAAGTAAAGGCTCACTCACAAGACCATGGCATCCCCCGATTTTAAGTCCATTTACACCTGGGACAACCATGGGTTCCCGGCCATGTGGCGCTATATCCTTCCCGAAGACGCTGAGTGGATCCGGCTTCCTGAAGAGCGGCGTGCAACCTGCCAAAGTTGTCCTAAAGTTGCCGATGGAAGCCACCACAAAGATACGCAGTGCTGCACCTATTTCCCCGAGCTCGTCAACTACCTCCTTGGTTTTGCGCTTCAAGACGAAAAGTCTCGGCCGCTGATAGAAGCCCAAATCGCCAAAGGTCACATTCTACCAACTGGTCAGCAGATACACCCCGGCCAATACAAAAAGGCCGTTCAGAGCTATGCCGACGACCTCTTTGGTGAGCTACCAAGCCAAGCCTGTCCGTTCCTCAATCCAGAGACTATTCAGTGCGGCATTTACCCATATCGCAACTCGGTCTGCTCTACCTTTTTCTGCGAGAACGACCACGGAGAAGCTGGAAATCATTTGTGGGAGAAAACTCAAGACCTCGTAGCCTATATCGAAATCGCACTCTCACAGGCTGCTATGCAAAGCCTTGGAATGGATGTTCGGGAATACGTTTTGGCGCTAGACTCCTGGTCATCGTCAGTCGACTCAAGTTTTGTTCCAGATGAAGGTTGGTCCTTAAGCCTGCGCCAAAAGTTATGGGGCAAATGGTTTGGACGTGAATCCGAATTTCTCATCGCCTGCGCCGATTGGGTGCTTGAACGAAAAGATAAACTCTATCAAATCGCTTTAGACCAAACACTCTATGAAGCCCGCGCTTTTGAAGCGGCCATCAACGAATGGTTACCAGCCGATATTCGCCCAGAGACCGAGCCTATTAGCTTAGACTCCAACCTCCCCGTCCCGTCTCCGATTGAAGGTTTCTGGTACACGGTACAACTTGCCGCTCGGCAAATGTGGGCTATTCCCTTTGGTGAGGGCGAATGGCAGCTGAGTCCACTTGTAGAACTTCCAGAGCAAGCCTCGGAGACGATGGCCGTCCATCGAAACCCTGTTAAAGAAGATGGTGCCAGGCTTAGCTTGCCTATTAATTCGGCACAGCTCACGCTTTTAACTAAGTTTAAAGAGCTTCAAGAATTCAACGAAGCTTTGATGGATTCACCAGAAATGGAAGCAGTAGAAGATAACCGAGATTTTTTAGCAGAATGCCTGAGACAAAACATCATCGTTCGAGATGGCAAGATACCGCCGCCTCGCCGTAAAACTCTGCCGATTATCTAATCAAAGTCCAGCGGTAAGCGATAAACAAATGGCCGCAACCACACCGCCAACAATTGGGATAGAAAAGTTATCTTCGATACGGCCTGCATAGAGTTCGGCCAGAGTCGTCACAGCTGCTACTGAAACAGCAGTAATGCCAATGGTGAGCGTACTGTAACCCGCCGAAATCAAGCTGAAGAAAATCACCAGCGTAGCCGTCGCGGCGAAAAAGAAGCCCAGCGAGCCTTCAAGGCTCTTGTCCCGGTAAATTTTGGTTTTACCCCATGCCTTGCCCGCAAGAGATGCCACAGGATCAGCAACACCCAAGACAATCGCCCCAGCTTCGATGGCATGCTGCGGTAAAAGCCAAACACCCAGAAAGAGAGCTAAGGAGTACCAAGTGGCTGACGTGATGTTATGTGTTTCATGGGGCCGAGACACTGCGCCGAAGATACGCTCACAGAATTCTTTATTGAGCGCCGGAGACAACCGCCGGGAAACTTCTACCCCAATCGCAAGAGCTAAAATCCCACCGGAAACCCATAGCATTCCCGTACGGTCAAGAACCAACTCATAAAGCAAAACGCCCCAAAGAGAGTTGAAGAGGTGGAAAAAGTTTCGAGAGTAATTGCGTGGCTTGAAATGATTGATTTGAATGCCTCTGGGAATTTTAACTGAGGCTTTCTGCATTTGGAGGACTAGATTTTCGTAACTTTCACCTAAAGAGGACCAGCTTTCTTTCAAGCTGCCCTTGCTTGGCTTTTGTTTACGAAGCTCTTCTAGCATTTGCGCTAGGTTTTCCCGAACCACAGCAACCTGGTCGTTCATTCGAGATTGTGTGTCGGTTTTCAATTGTGCGCAGCGGGTATGAAGGTCTTCTGCTGCCGCACGAAACTTACTCGTATTGAGCTCTTCCCGAGCTCGTCTTGTAAGCGTCTCAGAATCGATGACAAACGCATAAAGGTCTGCAGTCAATCGAACAATGTCCTCACTCATGGTACATCCTTTGAAAATTATATTCGCGATTTCAAGAACCTAAAGATGGCAAAAATACGACCATCTTGTGTAAAATTTATGTAGTTATTCCAACTTCTCAACAGGTCATTTTTGAGCCTCAGATTGGTCCTAAACCAACGACCAAACCTAGGCCCGTAACCGTCTAATTTAATTCGATAATTCTTCCAGCTCTTCAAATACAGGTGTGCACTTTTTTACGCACCCTGAGGGACCGATCGCCAGCTCATTACCAACATCATAGAAAACAACGTTGGCCCAGCCTTAAAATCCGTGATGCATCGTTGGGCCCAATCATCTTTGAACTCGGAGCGAACCCGCCTAACCAAGGAAGTTCACTACTCCTGTCTCCCAAGCAATGCCCACTTCGCAAAATGAGAATAACACAGCCCCCATAGCCATGAGCATTTTTAGGTCGTAAATTGAACGATAACTCTTGAGCTACAAACAATTCCCGAACTGCGACTTCAAGATAGACCGTTCAAAAGTATGGTAATACTGACAACTATGCGCGAAATTCAGGGCTGATGGGCATATCGAACGCCGCGATACTCTCAACAGGCAATGAACCGAAAAGTTCCACAAACTTAGCATCTGTAAAACCCACCTCAGCCACATGGTTTAACCTAAAGGAATAATCAATGTCCATATTGGGAATAAGGTCCGCAGCGTATAGCTGCATCGCGAATTGTTTAGCCAACAAATAAGTAGGTAAACTTTGAAACGCCATATCTTCCTGAACCGTTTGGGCAAGTGCTCTCGCTGTAGCCGTGCTACCCGCCATGATATAGATATGTCCAAGGTTGCCAACCCGAAAGTTGAACTGAACTGCCATAAGAAAACTCCTATGCCTTGACCAGTAAGGCGCCAAAGCTTTCTCATATTGAGATGAGACCATCTCGAAGCTAGCAACTTAGCGAGAAGACAACTTTCCGTCCAGGAAATTACGGAAATTATTAGGTTCTCAGGAAACCACTCAGCGGCGTGACTGAAACAAACCGCGTAAGATAGAGAGTTTAGAGCTTTTCAGGAAAACCAAGAGCATAAACAAAAAAAACCTTACTCAATACTTTTCTAAAATTAAACAATAGAGGGTGTCTATGCATGGTATGTGGGATATTTTAGACTCATTTGTGAATCAACCGGTGGGTTACTCAGCTTTTGAAAAACTACTCTTCATCATCCCCTGAGGCCACATCATCCCAATCGGTAAAGAAGCTCATTATCGCGGATGTAAGGGCTACCGTGCCACCCAAAATCAAACCGACATTACCAATCATCAAATTGCGCTCACCGCTGGACTGCAAATCTCTAAAGGAGTCAGGGGAGACCCTACCTGCTTCCAAGCCAGCACCATTTTCGTAATCGCGGGCTTGTTCACTGCCCAAATATGCAAAGGTGCCTCCAAGAGCTAGGGCCGCCGCTCCTGCTGCAATTGTACTCCAGGTAACCACTGCATCAATCGGCGGTGGGTTCAGGCGCAGCAGCACCTTCTTGGGCACTCCACGCTTCGTTCCCGGCCGGTTTTCGCGGCCAGCGTAAAGCTCTTCCACTCCCGGGCCAATTGCCAAGAGAAACTCTTCGCCGTTGCCAACCTTCAATCGCTTGTTCACCGTGCTAACCACTTCAGCGCGGCGCTGGTTGATTCTGCGAATGACAAACACACGGCCGTCTGCTTCTTCGCTTAGGCGCCCAGTGACCAGCTCATCTACCCCAAGCGCACCGGCTATCTCCGCAAGGCATGCATCGTCGGCTTCACAACCCATCACCTGGCGACTTTGCTCGTGCTGAAGCATTTCATAAATTTCTTCCATACCGATGGCCGAGATGCCTTCCAATTTCCGCACTTCAGCCAGAAGAGATTCACTCACAACCTTTCCCATACCTTCAGGGATATTCTGTAGCTCTAAATTATAAACGGCCACTCGAAACCTACCGGAACTTCGGTCTTCACAATCTTGTGATGCACTCGCTTGGCGAACCGTCCGTGCCTGCTCCACTGTTGACGCCATTTCCGCAGCAACTTCTTTCGCCGCAGCATTGCCTGTTTCGGCCGCGGCTGCCGTGATCTGCAAGGCTGCCGCTGTTTCCGCAGCATCAGGAGCGTTTACTGGAACAACCTTGGGCTTAGCCGCCACAACTGGCTCAGGTGTTGAAAAGGCGCATGTTTGCTTCAGCCAGCTTGCTTTTACAAAACCAAGTTTACCAGAGGTTGTTTTAACCATCGTTCGCTCGCCATGATTCCCTTTGAGAATCAGGTCGGTACCCTTGGGCAGTTTGGCCACGTATTTTTTACCGTCTTTGGCAATAAAGAGCTTAGTCGTATCACCAAGCTTGCACCCATCTCCTGATTTCTGGGCTAGAGCAGGAGCTGAGAGCAGAAGCACCAAGACGATAGCACTTAAGCCCTTCAACATTTTGATATCCTTATTCATCAGACTTCCTCCAACTGCTCGAGAGCGTCGTCGCCCCCAAGCGGCATATCCAACATACTTGCCAACTGAGGTGCTACAAAATCAGCAGCTGTTATTTCAAATTCACTTTTACCCGTCACATCAGATTTTAGCTCGGACATCGGCAATTGCTCTTCACATTCGCCCAAGAGCATAGTCAACAATTGCTCCAAGCCCTGGCGCTCACTAGACCGCAGGCTGGTGAACTGGATACCAATGCCAATTTCCTCCTTCACCCCGTCACGCACATGGACAACGATTCCTTCGATGGTTAAGGGAACATCTCGGCTCCCCACTGGAATTCTTAAATGGAGAATGAGGTTCGTTCCCATGGGAAATGATTGACCTGCCCGAATAAATATTCCGCCAGCCGAAATGTTATCCACCTCACCATGAAGCTTCCACCCATTAAGCTCCACTTGAACGGGAAGCATCAATTCTAGTCTTGGATGCTTTCGGAGGTTCTCACTGAGCTCTTGAAGCTCATCAACCTTGCGCGGGTCGAGCACTTCATAGGCATTTTGAAGTTCTGCATAGCCCTTTAAGGCAATCTTATTGACCAACCGGCATGGGAATTCATCCAAAACTGCTTTGTAGGTCTCAGAGCTTATCAGCGTGGTCCCCTTACGCGCTTTGCTCTCCAAACGAGCCGCAAGATTAACTGCTTGGCCAATCACCGTGTATTCAATTCTATCGTCAGATCCGAAATTACCGGAGTATACGGTGCCTGTGGCGATACCCACACGAATGCTCAACTGTGAGCGGCCTTCGCTGGCCAACCGCTTATTTAGGACGACCAGCTCTTTGTGCATATCGTTGGCACATTTAACTGCATTGACCGCATGGTTCGGTTGGTCCATAGGATCTCCAAAAAATGCCATAATCCCATCGCCCATAATTTTATCGACGGTGCCTCCATGTCGCATCACGCTTCGAGACATGGGATCCAAGTAATCACGCAGAAGGTAAACAATTTCCATTTCGGTGAGCTCGTTGGAGAGTGTGGTGTAGCCAACAATATCAGAGAACAAAACGCTCACGTGGCGACGCCTGCCCTGGAGCTTCATTTCCGCAGGTTCATTCATGAGTTGGTCTAAGACATCGGGCGACACAAAACGGCCAAACACTTCGCGGACAAAACGCTCTTGCTTCTCGACAATAAAACGCCGGTATAAATTTCCACCCAGAGCACTAAAGGCAATGGCCATTAAAGGGGCAGAAAGCGGTATAACGATTTGATTGACGACAAGGCTTTGGTAAGCCCCAAAGCAAATACCACCAAACACCACCCAACACATGACGGTGCTTGGCACCACCCGCCCACGCAGGGACAGAATACTGATTGACCAGGCAATGGCTAGTAAGAGTAAAATCATAGACCAGTCTTTAAGTGGCCTTACAAACGAGTCACTCAGTATATTGTCCAACATATGGGCATGAACAATGGTAAGAGCAGCGTCATTGGCAATTGGAATCGATCCCCGGTCCCCAAGCGCTGCCGCAGACACGCCAACCATCACATACTTATCCTGGAAGAGCTCTTTTAAATTAAGGTCCGTGTTTTCACCCTGAGCCGCTGCCAAAACATCAAAAAGAGAAACAACTGTTTTCTCTGGTTCGGCCGTTTTGAAATAAACCGCAGCGTTGTGAGGACCCATTAAATCAATGGTGGCGTTCGCCTCTTCACTCCAGGCCGAAACTCTCAGCTGATCATCCACAAGCTCAGCTTTAAAGGTCTCGGGATGGGCCGCACGAAGCATCGCCAGAGAAAGTGTCCACGGAACAGACTTTGTCCCATCGTCTAATTGAATGGGTACATGGCGAATAATACCATCAAGCTGGTTATCGGCTTTCAGGTGAGCTTTATGCTTACCGGTGACGCCCAGTTTTTCGAACGGAGCTGAGCTTTCATCGGCCAAAAACAAACCCGATTCAGGAGATATCTGCGGCGGCGTATAAACCTGGTAATCATGGGGTAGAACAACTGGTCCGAAGTTTTTGATGGCTTGCCCAAAAATCAAATCGTCCTCTTCGCCCCAGCGACTCTCATCCAAAAAGAGAACATCAAACCCCACAACTTTCGCACCGTTTTGGTGCGCTAGAAGCAGCAGATTTGCATAGAGCCCCCGCTCCATCGGCCAGCCAAAAGCGTCGAAAGATTTATCGTCTACATCGACAAGTAAAATACGGGAATCCAGATCTAAAGAACCACGCTGCTCTAAAAAATAATCATGGAACACATAATCGAAGCGGTCAAAAACTCCTGTGAACTGAAACACGCTCACCAACATGGTGACCGCAATACCAATCACCCACGGGACTGCTCGATTATTTTCAACGTTTACCAAGTAAAGCTCCGCCTATAAAGATGGCCATACCAAAAGGTCAACCAATTTACGTTGCACATCAGGTGGTGTACCGCGCTTGCCCGCCGTTCGCAGCGCTTGAGTAAAACGCGACCGCGACTTACTTTTTATTTTCGAGCGGTTTTTCTTGGCGCGATTAAAGGCCTTCATCATCACGCTTTGTAGGTCCCGCTCGAGCACCGAAGCTTCGCCTTTGCCGCCGGCTGCGCGCCTCTGAGAAGCCATTAAGCCCAAAGATTCAGCCAGCCTTGTATTGCCGCCTTGGGCAGCCGCTAGAAACGCCTTACCTGCTTGCTCCACGTCACCAGAGTGAAAGTAAGCAAGCCCAAGGTTGTTGTATAGAGCTGCTTCATCCAGCACCTCCACCGCTTCGGCATAGGCTTTTAAATCGATGCTTTCGCCTCTTAAAAGCGCCAAGCTCATCGAGTTGATGGCAACCACATGGTCACCTGGTGCTTTGGCCTTAGCGCGCGCAAACACATCCTTTGCTGCCGGGTAATTCTCTGCCCGAACAAGGGCCAAGCCATAAGCGTGGACCGATTCCAGGCTTGCTCTTTTACCTTTGGCCTTACGGGCCGCCTGCTTGATAACCGCGGCCATGCTCTGGCTTCGCTCTGCTTCCAGAGCCTTCATCACCTTCGCTGCTGAGCCAGTTAAGGCTGTTTTGTCGACGGCTGCCACAACTTTACCCTTGGGCAATGCCATGGGCGGATGGGTCTGCCATGCCTCGTGAACAGGCTGTAATGTAAGCTTGCCGGCTTTTTTCCACCGATTCACTTCCTTCATCCCTCTGGCGCGGGCCGCCAAGAATCCGTCGGGTATCGCTGTGGCTTCAATCGGAACCCAAAGCTTACCACCATGCTCAAAAGCTGCCTTACCTAGGCGGTGAGATGCGCCAGGTGCATACTGAGAATCGAAAGCGAGGAGGATATGACCGGGCACATAAACAAAGGCAGTTTCGATACCCATGGCCTCCAAGGTGGCCGCATAGAGTACTGTGAGGTCATCGCAGTCGCCTACTCTGCTCTCTAAAGTTTCTCTTGGGAATTGAATTTCATCCAGTGAGTCTTTTCCGGCTACACCGTTGGGGTCTTTCACATACCGAAAGCCAAGCTGCTTGAGAGCTTCAAAGCTTGCCACCGCATGGCGATAAGCCGAAGCGTCATCCACCACTCCATCTGCTACCTGCTCTGCCAAACCCCGCACGCTCGATTCTCTGGGCGTAACAAAAGCCGCTGCGGCTCTTCCATCGCTCCAATCCACCGTGCGAGCGCTGTGAACCATCACCGGTACGGTACGCGCTTGGGTCTGCGTTCCACCGTCGATTTCGTAGGTTAACTCAACCCGGGCCTGCGTGGCCGCTGAAGCTTCCTGAGCCACCAGCTTTTGAGGGTCTAAAATAAGAGGCAAAGCAGCCTCTAAACCTTCACCTCCAACAACATCCGCTAAAGCAATCTCAACTGGCATCTGCATCAAGCTTGGAATCCAAATCGAAACCCGCACATTCTTCGCAGCCGGGCCCTTGGGAGAGTCATGCTTGAGCTTGAGCGTGCCTGACGAAAATTTCTGATAGCGAAGCATCTGAGCCGGATATAGCGGCTCTAATTGAATGGCCTGAATATTAAGCTTGGCGGGAACCAAATCTTGTTTCTTCGGGGTAAAATCTCGCGCAGGTGGCAATATTTTTTTGAGACTCTTATTACGAAGAATCTTGGGTAAGAACCCCTTGGCAAGCTTTTCCGAAGCGGTGGATACAGCTGAAGCCACTTCACTCAGCGGCGCCGAGGCAGTGGTACCGAGAATCAAAGCACCCGTGGGGCCATGATAAATTTTAATATCTACGATAGCCGGTGCGCCCGATTTTTTCGAAGCGCGGTACATTTGGGTGGCCACCACCAAGGGAGCTGACGCATATTTTTGTGACGACTTCACAATGTCTGCGCCGCGAATTTTACCACGGCCAAACCCCGGCCGCCTCCCATCGATGGTTTGAATATCGAGAAATTCAAAATTGGACAGCTCCGACTCCAGAAGATCTGGTAGCGTATCGCTAAGCCATTCCATCCCTTTTCCCAATTTCACAATCGGGGCCATAATCACAGTGCTAAGCTGAACTGCGCGCGCGGGACTGTAACGCGCCAAGATTTGAGTAGGCGTGACCTGAACAATCTCCAACGGCATTAAATCCTTTGAATCGACGGTACGAGCAAATGCCCGGCTTCCTTTCGGCGTGGTCACCTCAAATTTACTTAAACGATTGGCCTGATGCAGCACCCGAACGTTGTCGGCTCCGACCAGCTCTTCGAGGGATGCCTGCAGATCGGAACCTCTGCGAAAGTTGGGTATCTCGTGAACCACAAGCTCCACATTCTTTTGGTCGCTGGATGCTTGAGCAAGCGCATCCCGCATTTGCGGCACAATCCGGGCGGCCGCGTCGGCTAATGCTTTACGAGCTGCCTTAGATTTTGAAAACCCGTTGCCTTTACCTTCCACCTGGACGCTCGCCGTAATCTCTCCGGTATCAAGGCGTATCAGCTTGAGTTCCATGTTGGACCGAAAAGCGACCAGCTGAACTTTCTTAAGTTCATTGAAATAAGCAGAGTCTGCATGGCCAACGACGAGGAAGTCTGCATCCAAACCACTCAACTCCGGCGGGATCTGACCATTCATCGCAAGCGCAAATGACTGCGAAGTCTTGAGCTGCTGAGCAATCTTTCCGGCGACCAATCGATGCCCATCTTGAATCAAAGCCTGAGTAATCTGACCTTCCGCAATCTGTACACTTTGCGGTTGCCCATCCGTGGTTTCTCGAATCATCAGCACAAGGCGCTGACGCTTGATCGGTTTAGCCGCTGCGGCCTGCTGGACAGGTTGGCTAGATTTACCCTGAACCAAATCCACCACATATTGAGCCACCTGAACAAAGGCGCTTCGACGAGACTGAGGCACGCTATCGATGGTTACCGCGTGATTTTTAAATGAGCCTTCACCTTGGAGAGACCAGACATTCACCGAAACCACGATGCGGTCACCCTGACTCACGAGCGATGGATACACCAACCACTGAGTCTTCAGCACAGCCTTCAGATCTTGTTGGCATCGATTGTCGTGACAAGCATCTAAAATGGGACCAAGCTTAAGCTGCTCCAAAACACTGAGAGGCTCTTCAGCCAGTTTTGCGCCGCTAAAAGCCAGGGCGAGTGTTGTTTGGAATTCGGAGCTAAAGGAAGCAAGCTCTGCTTCAGCTTTCACATCCGCAATGCTTAAAGAAGATGCATTTGCTTGGTTTAAACCAGCAATCGTTACCAGCCAAAAAGCGCACAGGAGTAGCGCTGGATTCCGCGTCTTACCGGTCATTGCTTACCCCCTAAACAACCATCAGATTAGAAGGTAAAGTGTCGCACTTCAGGCTAGGCCATTCAACTCACAGATTATGGTAGGAAGATGCCGACAATGGCTTACATAGGTAGCGCAGACTTCACCCTCTGATGACGCCCACACGCTGCTCCGCGGGAAAGTCACGGATACGAAAACTCTCCGGAAGATCTAATATCTCGAGACCAGGAGTTTCCATTGCAAGCCTAGAATCGATTAAGGCCATCACCCTACGAAACTCCCCTAACGGGTTATCTACCGCCGCGCTCGTGGACAATGCCAGCTTGCTAAACTCTTGAAGGCGTGCGGCAAAGTTTGCAGGCTGTCCTATTACCGCAAGTTCAGACCGGCTCTCGCTTCCCAACATACCCACTACAACTTCACCCGTGGCCAAACCGAATGATACGCGAAGCTCGTTAAAGGGTGATGGAAAAGCATCAATTGTGGCGGCAATGACTT
>JABJBS010000324.1 GCA_018668695.1 Deltaproteobacteria bacterium | reverse complement strand
CGGGGAGTTGCTGGTCGAGAACCTCTCGATCGACTCGGTAAAGGTGCTCAGCGCCAACGAACTGGTCACCGCTGTAAAGCCCCAACACGACGATGAGCGCAGATACTATTTTAGCCGCTTTTCCAATGGCCAGCCGGTCGAAGAGGGTCACGAGCAAAGCAAGCAAGACGGTGGTGACTGCGGTGAATGTGCGCCAAGCCAAGAGCCGTTGGTCGGGAGCGATGGCTTCGTCGTAGAGTGTGCCTGGGTTGTAGCCCCAAACGTGACTGAAAACGGAAATGGGTGGTTGGGAATAAAAATCCCAGCCTATAGAAATGAGAGGAAGGCCGAGAAAAATAAAAAAGGTTCCGGCTCGGGGTCCCCAAGACATCGGTTTAAATAAAGTCTGCGCTAAGACGCCGAGGACGGCATTAAGAGTTGCCGCAGCAACCGGCAGTATAACAAAGAAAAGTAGGCCCACCCTAAAGTCGCAATTTCGTACGCGAAATGCGTTGAGGCAAATAAGTATTAAGGGGAGAAGCAGCTGAAGGTAGCTGTAGCCCAGGGCTATGGGTATCTGTTTACGGCTGGGTTTAACGGAGCCTGCAACGCTCATTCCTATGCTAAAGCTGGTCAGCGTGGTGAGTAGCCCCAGTGCGAGACAAAATTCGTAGCTCAACACATTAAAGAGGGGAACGAAGCAAAGCATGGCGGCCACAAGGGCTTGGGCGATACACGCTATTTTAAAGATTTTTTTCACGCCTCAATCTAACACGGTGCGACAGAGAAGCTCCATATTTGTGCGGTGTGATCTTTTGAATCGTGGTTTGGTGGATTCGAATTGACGAACTTTCATCCAGGAACCTATCCTAGGAGATGGTCTTTTCGCCCGGAGATAGGGAGGCTGAGCGTCTCCCCCTTGAGCTGAGAGTGGGTTACCAACGATTGGCAACCTTTATGCGAGACTACACGGCAAATTTCTCCAGGGGCGGCATGTTTATCAAGTCGATCCATCCCTTAGCCACCGGGACCCGTTGTATCTTCAAAATAGGCTTGCCTGGTTTTGACGAGCCTTTGGAGCTTCTGGGTGAAGTTACCTGGAGAAATACCATGCACGTATACCAGAACCCGAAAGTATTGGAGACCGGGATGGGCATACGTTTTATTTTTAGCTCTGAGTCGGAAAGAGAAGAGCTGGCCCGGTTTGTAGATGAGATGATTCGACCCAAGCTTAAAGCGTCTGCTTAAAATTCAATCTAGGGAAGCGGTTTACCCATAGGGCCCAAGGTGACTTGAGTGCCTTTTTCTATTCCGTATCGGCGAGCGTAACCACCGACCATTTCCACGACGTATTGCGAGATTCCGGGAACGTTCCGCGGTGTGGTTGTCATGGGCTCGGCATTGTGAACGATGCCAATGACAATGCCTTTCTGGTTAATGAAAATCATATCAAGCGAGAGCAGTGTGTTTTTCATCCAAAACGATTGAGGCTCCTCATGTTCGAAGAGAAAAATCATTCCATTATGAGGCTTAAGCTTGGTTCTATTCATTAAGCCCTGCCGGCGAGCAGCACCGGTGCGGGCGACCTCAACTTGAACTTTAAGGTCACTCTCTGCAAGGTGGAAAGTCACATGACCTTGATCAAACTTCACCTCGGTAGAGGTGGCAGAAAGAGCGGGGCCGGGGGAGTTACAGCCCAGTAAAACAGTGACCAGAATCAGTTGCCATTTCATTGAGGGGGTTCCCGGACGATGCAAACATTGCGGGTTGAGATTGAGCCTTCAGGGAGAACGGCCTGGCTTGCCTCTGGAGCACAAGAGAGCAAACTGTCGTCGCAGCTCGGGCCAGAGTCCGCGCATGTGCAGCCCAGAGAATCAAGGGGCTCACATTGGAGCTGATGCATTTCGCAGGTGTCGTCGAGAAGGCAATCGTCAAAGCAGCCCAGGCTCACACAATCAATCGCGCCCAATCCTTCGCAATCTAAATTAGAGGTGCAGCCGCTGCGCCGAACACAAACTTCTTGATTGGCCAGCTCGCCAACTTCGAGAGGCGTCTCGCAGGCAAAGCCGGGTGGACAATCGTCGTCGTTGCAAAACCCTTCGATACATTTGCCTTGATTGGGGCAGTCGCTATCCGCGCTGCACGTACCGGTGTTTGGGGACCAATCACAACTTCGAGTACAGTGGGGAGAGAGGCCCAAATGTTCCAAGCATTGAAAGCTTAGGCAGTTTTCATCTCGGTGAATTCGGACGACTTCCACACTTGGGTTTTCGCCTCCAACCGGATTTTGGCCAATGGATGCTGTTTGTGGGCTACAAAATTTGCCGACATCGTCAGTTTCACACCCTACGGTTAAGAGTGCGATCGTGAGGGCTAAAGGCGCGAAACACGTGCAGTTCTTCATAGGAATGGCTCTAGCACGGGGGCTCTATAGATCCAATGGCTCAAGAAGCTTCCGGGATGGCCGAATATCGGGTGAAAGGCCGAATTGACACTTTCAATCAGCACGAATAGCTTGCGATACTTCAATATGATGGTCGGTAAACACATGCGATTCTACTCGCTTGCGTCTTTAGGGGCGATGATTTTCGTGCTCGGCTTGGTTATGTCGCCAGGTCACGCCGCGGCGAATCCGAACGTCTCGAAAGACAAGACTGAGGCCACAGGGCCTCGCGTGTTTGACCGAATTCATGCCGTACCTAAGAAACGCATGCTCAAGAAGCTGCGGGTTGAACTTTCAGGCCACATCGCTGGCAGTTTAAATGATGCCTATTATCACCATTTCAGTACTGGTGGAGAACTGACTTTCTATCCCTTAGAGACTCTCGGTATCGGCGTTTCTGGGGAATATTTCTTAAGCCAAATAGACCGCTCGGGAGTGGAATACGTTCGGCGAGGTTTGCTCTCAACGTCCGCGGATTATGCATCTCCGAAATGGGGCACATGGCTGACCCTTTATTGGTTACCAGTCGATGGTAAGTTTAGTCTCTTTGATTCTTTGATAGGTTATTTCGACATTTATGGTGGGCTTGGCGGCGGAGTTGTAGCGACCTCAGCCGACCAATTGAGGCCAGCTATCACTGCAAGTTTGGGCCAGCACTTTGTCGTGGCCGATTTTCTAACCGTGCGTTTTGAGTTACGCGATCTACTCTATTTTGACGAACACCAGTTTCTCTCGCAAACACGTTCCAGTATTCGTAATCAGTTGATGTTTCGAATTGGCTTCGGACTTTTTATTCCCCCTTCATTTGAATACCGGAGTCTATAATGCGGGGTTTGCTTTTGTGCACTTTGATGCTCGCCACGGCTCTGCCGGGTTTCCAAGCGAACGCAGCATCAGAATCTGATAATAAACCGGTAAATCGCCTGGCCCAAATTCCAACTGTAAGCGGCAGACTCTTTGAAAAGAAGGACCGAATCGAGCTTACCCTTTGGGCCGATACTGCCGTTGACGACCCCTTTTATTACCACGCGCCAGTGGGTATCGCGGTTGGCTATCATTTTGCGGAATCGTTCAGTGTGGGGCTGCGTGGAGATTACTGGCTCTCTCTTAAGCGCGGCCCTGTGTCCTCTCCGGGAAATGTTCCCGATCCGGCAGTGAACAGACCAGCGTTTGAAGGATTTGGTGAAATCATTTGGGCACCGGTCTACGGGAAATGGTCTTTTTTATCGAAGTTGTTTGTCCATTTCGACGCTCACTTAAAACTGGGCGGCGGAGTAATTGGCGATGCGCAGGGGCAAGTCAGCCCTTTGATTACGGCAGCCGTCGGCCAACGTTATCGAGTGGCCGATTGGTTTGTGCTTAGTGTTGAGATTCGTGAGCGTGTGATGAAACTCCAACGGATGACCGACATCGAGGTAGGATCCGGTTGGGAGTATTTTCTGAGTGTGGGTGTGGGAGCATCCTTTATGCTTGGAGGCGATGAGTCGTGATGGTTGGAATGCAACGGTATTCACTCCTGCAATGGGTGTTGTGGCTGACGGTCTGTGCTTTCTTGCTTGGACCGTTTAGCAGTGGCATCGCTGTCGCCAATGCGCCGCAAGCCGATTCGGAGCAAGAGACATCGGTTGAAAAACCAAAGAAGAAAAAGAAAAAGCGCCGTACGAAACGTCGTTCCAAAAAGAAGAACCGAAAAAAGAAAAATCGAAAAAAAGCTAAGGCAAAGAAGAGAGTTAAAACCAAAGAAGTGGTTATTACGCTCCCCGCTCAAGACTTAGTTGCACCAGAGGCGGATGGGAAAAAGCAAAAGGATTCGCCGGCGAAAAAAGAAGCACCCGGACTTATACTCGAGCTTGAGACGCCGAATAAGGTCGCTCCAAAGAAATTGGCTCCCAGACCGACCGTGAAAAAGGATACCGCTTCGGTTTCTGAGGAAGCGACCCTGGAGCTTGAAGTGCTGGATTTTGGTAGCGCAGATGAGGATGAATCTGCATCCGTGGCCGGGAACCAAAAGAATCGTTTTGCGTTCGAGCAAGCCCTCTCTCATATGGCGGCAACAGATTATGGAAAAGCGGCAGACGAGTTTTTTAGAATAACGTCAACACCGTCTTTAAGCGCGTTTCACCCCGAGAGTGAATACCAGCTTGCAAAAGCCCTCTACAAGGCGGGGCTCTATGGTGAGGCTTTTCAACGGTTCAAGTTCATCATCCATCAAGGTCCGAGCCATCGGCGTTTTCAAAAATCCGTTGAGTGGTTGTTTCGTTTAAGCCGTGTGAGTTCAGAGCAGGAGCCCATTTTAAGAGAGCTCGCTCGGTTTCGTAATATGCAATTCCCGGAAGCTTATCGGGATGAGTACCATTACCTCTTGGCGAAGCATTTCTTTTTTGAGGCACGGCGTTATGAAAAAATCGACGCCTTTCAAAACAGCGGAACTCAAGGTCCCGTAACAGAGCAAGATGAAGAGGGTGAGCTGGAATTTTCTGGTGATGCATCAGGGGATGCAGGTGGCCCTGTACTAGAGTTTAAGGGCTCCGCTGCGCCGGACGGTGAAGTGATTTTTGATTTCAATGGCAGTGCGCCCGCCGAAGTTAACGACGATGTCATGGAGTTTGGAAGCGCTGGTCAACCAACCGGCAGCAAGGTTACGAGTGACCCATTCCGAGCACGTGCTCCTGAATCCCTGGCCGAAGCTGTTTCTTATTCGCATCACCTGATTGAGCGGGTCTCGCCCCAGAGTGAATTTTATCCACGTTCTATTTATCTAACGGCGCTACTCTTTTACTTGGTAGGCGAGGATCAGAAAGCAGTTGAGACCTATCGCTCCTTGGTTGCTCTTTTGCATCCTTCCACCGGCACGTTCCAAGATGTTAGCCTGCGTCACATGGCATTTTTGTCGCTGGCTCGGATTCATTATGAGCATGAGCAATTCGACAAGAGTATTTATTACTACAGCAGAATTCCTCAGGGTGCTGAAGCATGGCTGGTGGCTTTATTTGAATCGAGTTGGGCGTATTTTCGTCGAGGAGATTTCGACAAGGCGCTCGGCCGTCTACTCACTTTGCACTCTCCATTTTTCGCGACGGAGTATTTTCCTGAGTCTCAGGTTGTAAAAGCCATTATCTATTTCGAAGCCTGTCGCTACGATGAGGCGAGGATCATTGTTGATGATTTTTTCAGCAGTTATAACCCGATGATGGAGCGGGTTAGAGGCATGCTGGACAGCCGCAGTGAGGTCGATGCTGCAAGCCGGATCTATGAAACTCTAAGCCGGTCCGAAAACAACGAAGCGGGGGACGATGTTTTAACCTCACGGCTCTTGGGGTTGGCTCTGACAGATCCACGGGTGGCGCAGGCCGAGAAAACGCTGACGCAACTTCTTAAAGAGCGCAGTGCTATTGCCTTGTTGCTCTCTGAACCCGCTTTGGTGGAAGCCCTGGATGTTGCCATGGAGCAGAGGATTATTCGTCAACGAAGAATAGCTGCTGAGGCAACTCTTTTGAAGTTTGAAGAAGAGTTGGAAACCTTAAGATCTCTCTTGAGCCAATCGATTAAAGTGAAGCTCGAGGTTGCAAGAGCCGAACGAGAGGGAATCGAGAAACGCTTACGGGGTGAGTCGGGGGCGCAGAAATTAAAGGCAAGTGGTAGAGGGAAGAAGACTGATTCAGAGCACGTTCGCTGGCCCTACCAAGGTGAGTATTGGCGTGATGAACTCGGAACCTACGTTGTCGATTTTAGTATGTGTGAGCCTTTGAATGACCAATAGAAATCCGCTTGTGAGATGGGCGCCCATTTTATTAAGCTTGTCACTACTCTTGGGTGCGGTGCAGGTCCAAGCAGCACCGCGGCAAGCGAAGAAGAAACAAAAAAATGCGGCCCTCTCGCCGCTGGTCGATCTCGACGGTATTCTCGATAAAACAGATAAACAAAAAGACGAAAAGGCAGGCCCGCGTTCTATGGGCGAGCTCTTAGACTCCCGCCGCCTCAGTGCACTGGTCGATGTAAAATTAGATGAAGAGATCGGTCTTGCGAAGCAATTGATTGGTTTTGACAATACATGTGACGGTGCATCTCCCGTTCGTTTTCGACTGGGCGACCTCTATTGGGAGAAATCAAAGCGAGCTTTTTTTGTTTCACAGAACTTAGATTTACCCAAAGCAAAGCGAGTCGAAGCCAAGTCGTTGATGGCTAAATACCAAAAAGAAACCAAGCGCTGGTATGGGGAAATCGTGAAGCAATGCCCTGGATACGAAGCGCTTCCTAAGGTCCTTTATTACCTCGGCCGAGTTTATGTGGAGTTGGGCCGGGCCAAAGCTGGCGCTCGATATTTTAAACGTATCATCCAAGAACATTTGGATTCAGAGTGGGCAGGTAGGTCTTGGTTTATGATCGGTGAGTACTATTTCGATACAGCGCAAGACATCGAGAAAGCTCTTCAGGCCTACGAACGAGCCAGCCAAGATTCAAATCAGTCGGTCACGGGTTTCGCTCTCTATAAAGAGGGTTGGTGTTATATTAATACCGGAGAGTGGGAAGTTGCCCTTCGCCGCTTTGAGTCGGTTATCAAGTGGATTGAAGCGAAGAAACTTTTGGAAGAGGGACCGGCTTCGGGACTTAGGCGCGAGGCGCTGAAGGATTACGTGCGTGCTTATTCAAATATCCAACCAGAGTTTTCGGTGAAGGGGTTGGGTAAGCCAGACAAGGCATTTGAAGTATTTGGGAAAGTTGCAAGTACAGACGAGGTCCCGCGGCTGATCGAGGAACTTGGGCAGCTCTACCGCAACCGTGATTCACACCAAAAGGTCGTTCTCATTTACAATGATTTGGCCAAGAGGTTCCCGAGTTCTATGCGTCAAACGATTTGGCAAAGCTATGTGCTTGAGGCCCTAAGCCGGTCGGGAACACGAAAACAAATTATCTTCCACCTTGAAAAGCTGTGTTCCATGTTGGGAGATTTGTGGTCTGCAGATCAGGCGAACCCAGTGGTGGACAGGAACCGAAAAAAGCAATTGTTAGAGAGCTTTGATGTGGCGGAGCGAATTGTTCGCAACCTTGGGCTTGAGCGTCACAAGGAAGGGCGCCGTTTAAGAGGCAAGGCGCGGAGCCGTTCTTTTCGTTTTGCTGCAGATGTTTATGAGGCATATCTGGGCGCTTTCGGTGGACGGAAGCTAACGTCAGAAGTGGACTATCCGTATTATGTGCAGTTCTACCAAGCTGAGCTTTTTCTAGAACTCGGACTTTTGGATAAAGCCGCCGGTGCGTTCGAAGCGGTGGCGGCTAAGGGAGAAGCCAAAACTTCCGGGCGAGAGCGGAAGATGGCGTTGCGAGCGGCAGAGGAATCTGTGCACGCGTTTGAGGCGGTGTGGCAAGACCAGCTGGAGGCTAAGACCTCACCCGAGATCATCGTCAAGACGGAGGACGCGTTTGCGTTATCTGCTGGTCGATATTTGAGCTTGGTGGGCCGAAAGAAAGACCCTCAAAGCGTTGGGGTTCGCTACAAAGTCGGCAAGATTGCGTACGACCGGGGCCAGCTAGATAAGGCGATTGAGCAATTTGAGATATTAGTCACTCGGCACGGTAAAAATAAGGTGGCATGCATTGCGGCCAACTTAATCCTTGATATTCACAATGGTAGTAAAGACTTTGTAAAGCTTGAAGAACGGGCGAGAGTTTTTGCACGAATGAAGAGCCTGAGCTGCTCTGCAAAAGAGCGCAAGGCGTTACAGGGAATTGCTCAGCAAGCAGCTTTTGGCTTGGTTAAAGAGCGCGCGCAGAAAAATGAAGACCCTGTCTCCGTCGCTAAATCCTATTTAGATTATTTCCGTAAGTACTCCTCTTCGAGCCTTGGAGATAAAGCACTTTATCATGCAGCCATAGCGTATGAGAAAGCTGGAGACTCTAAGCAGTCAGCTAAAATCAAGTTCAAGTTGATTAAGAAATTCCCTAAATCTGAATTGGCTCGCGAAACGCTCTTTGCGATGGCAGCTGATTACGAGAATTCCGTGCAGGTTGTTAAAGCACGAAAGCTTTTTGAACGCTTTGCGACAAGTTATCCGGAAGATGAGCGCGCACCGGTGGTATGGCTTAAGGTCGCTGCATTTTCGAGAGCTCTTGGCGATAAGCGCGGCGCCCAAAGGGCATTTGAGAAGGTCGGAAGCGATTATGTCTCGCACCCGCAGGCTCATCTGGCAGGGGTCAATGCATGCAAGCCACTTGAGATGGAGTTAGAGGACTACCGCAAGGATGGCTTCAAGCCATCGAAGAAGCGCGCTGAGCTTCTGGACAAGTGTTATGCGCGATGGCTTTCAAAGCCTGAGTTTCGAACGCGAGATGCCGACCTAAGATGCTATGTGCTCACGCGGCGAGCTCAGCTCTACGGCAGTGTTTTAAACAATCAGGCTCGTGCGAGCGGGTATCAAAAAGATGCAGATGTTGTATGGCAATCTATTGCGGACAATGTGGCTTCAGAGCGAAGGCGATGCTCGGATGTACGGGCTGAAATTGGGTTTCGGGGCATCGAGTCGGGATTTAAGAAGTTTGGTTCTTTGAAGCTCAGCCCTCTGGACCCAACCAACGCGAAGGCCATCAAAATTTTCAAGGCATCTTTGGCGGTAGTGACTTCGAGACGAGACGTTTTATTAAGAGAGTATCAGAGGCTTGCAGCCCTTGGTTCCGAGACTTGGAGCGTAGCGGCCGCATACCGCGCGGGTGCAGTACTCATGCAAAGCGTCGATAAGCTTTTGACTGCGCCCATAGCCTCCACGCTTGCCTTGAGTGTGGAAGACGAGCAACTTGTTCGGGAGGGGTTAAGAGAAAAAGCAATGCCACTTCGGGAACTCGCAAAGAGCCGTTTCGAAGATTGTTTGGCCGTTTCTCGGGCCCTGGCGGTTGGCGGAGACTGGGTTGAGAAGGCGCGAGGAGCATTGGCGAAGATGAACCCGCTGGGCTTTGGTAAGAGCCGTGAAAAGTGGATTCGACCGGAACAATCTGAGGCAGCTGGCGGTGTCTTACGACTTTTCAAGCAAATGAGCGACGGTATGTTTAAGAACGTGGACGTATTGCAGGTTCGGGGTGTGCGGGACTTACCGCCGAAAGCGGGGAGTAAGCCATGAACAGAATGATGGTGCTCTTCGTGTTTATGCTTTGTATTTCATGTGCCGGTAAGCCTGGGCCAGATGTTGCGGTGGTTAAAACTCCTCAACAACTAAAAGCCGATAGGATCCAATACTTACGCGATTCGCTTGAGAAGCAGTTTGAGATTGTAGGCGATTCAAAGCCTCTTTATCTGGGTGAGCTGCGTGGGCTTTTAGAAGACCTTATTAAACTCGGTGAGAACGACATTGAAGTGAGGCTTAACCTGGCTCAGGTTTTGGTTTTTGAGAAACGATTTGTCCGTGCTTTAGAAATTTTTCGCGAGCTCTCCACGGAAACAAAGAGTGCGGCGGTGGTCCGCAGTTATGGCGAAGCTTTGGTAGCGGCTGGAAAGCTGGAGGCGGCTGAAGCTGTTTTTATCGAAGATCATAAAAAGCATCCCAAGCGTTTGGACAGTCTTGGGCATGCAGCATCCCTTGCATGGAGCCGCGGCGATGCCACAAAGGCTTTGAATTTGGCTTCTCAGGTACTCTTGGAGCGGCCTTTAGATCCTCATGCGTTGGCGGTGATTGTGCGTGACGCTTTGGCGCAAGGTAAGCCAGGCGTTGCAGTGCTCCTCTTTGACAGAGCCCGTGTGGGTAATGTTTATTCTCCCGAACTTTCTTGGCTGGCAGGTCAGTACGAAGAGAGTAAAGGTGATTTGGCACGGGCCTTACGGGTGTACCGTGAAGGGGTAGAACGTTTTCCCGAAGCGACCTTGTTACGTGAGGCACTGGCCGCAACGGCCCTCGAGCTGTCGGATGGAGCGGTCGCGCATCAAGCATACACGTGGCTATTGAACCGAGAGCCCAAGGAGAAAGCTTGGCTCTTAGGTCTTGCAGTGGCCGCTCGGCTTCAAGGTCGTCTCGACGAGGCCGCTCGTTTTTATACTCAGACATTGAAAGAAGAACCTGATTTACAGGATGCTCTTTGGAACGATGCGATTTTGGCTCAGGTTTATCAGGGAGACTACGAGCGTGCCTATGAGCGCTTACGGCGTTTGAAAACACTCACCGGTAACGAAGCGCAACGCTATGAAGGCCTCCAAGAGCAGCTGACTGAACTTGAAACCTTGGCCGAGGAAGAAAGAGTGTTGGCGGCGGAAGAAGAAATGGAGCGCTTGGCCCAGGTGGCAATCCAGGGGGTTTGTGAGGCTTTGTCGCGGTCGCAAACACCTGACTTTTCATCTTTAAATTCTCCAGAGGTACTTTCCGATGCAGGCTGGGATTTATTGGCCCAAGCGGTTGCTCAATGGGAAGAGGCACCGGCCCAAGCGATGGAACAAGTGACGTGTGCATTTGCCATTGCAGAAAAAGCTGAGGGTTTTCGCGAGGAGAGCTGCGCGCCGATGCATCATTCATGGGCCAAGAGGATGGATCAGGCAGGCGACCGGGTTGAGGCCATGCGCCATTTAAAGACTGCGTTGGAATGTGACCCAAGCCACGAGCCGGCTCGGGTGCTTATGGAGAAAGTGGCTGCGCAATGAGACTTGCAGATTGCTTACGGGCTGAATACCCTAGGCTCGTGAAACGATTTCTACAAACAATGATGGTTGTTGCCCTTGGTTTACTGGGCAGCTCGGTCGCATCGGCTCAATCCAGCCCAGGTTCCGACGTGGTCTACGAGGAGAACACTGTTCTTACCTTTGGTGACGATACCATTGATGGCTCGTTGTCTAGACCAGACGGTCAATACCTTGAGAGTCGCAAACGCTTGAGGCACGAGAGATTGAT
>JABJBS010000323.1 GCA_018668695.1 Deltaproteobacteria bacterium | reverse complement strand
TTGAGGACAAATCGTCACTGCTGAATTGCCTAAGCAGTCAAAGTCTTCGCAATCGGTAAAGCCGTTACCGTTGTTGTCGATACCATCTGAGCATAGCTCGTCGGTATTTTCAGGATCGCCTGTTGTCCCGCCGTTGTTCGTGTTGCCAGGTGAGCTTGGATCGGTGTTGTCGTTATTTTCGTTTGGATCGACTACAGTACAGGCTACAGCCAAGAGGCAAGCCAAGAATATCATCAGATTGTTTTTCATAATTGTTCATTCCTAAAGTTTTCGGTCGGCCTGAATAGCGGGTTGCGTGTCGCTGCGCAACTGTAGGATGCTTTAGCGCGATCATCCTGCCGCATCTTAGGTAAGCCATATTTTTAGCGGCACTGTTGGCCGGAATTGGCCCAGATGCCCAGATCGTCATTCTGTGCCGACTGCTCAGCGGAATTATAGGCTGTGAGGCGGTCGAAAGACTCATTGTTGAACCGGTAGACCCGTGCAAGCCCCTGATTCAAGATGAGAGTTGCCAGATCATCGCCATTGTGAAGCCTCACATAGGCCAAGAGCCGGTCGTAGGTGTCATAACAGGTCTCGTAGGGGTCATCGCCGCACGCACTATCAAATTCTAGTCCAACTTCCGAATTACCAATGGTATCCCATAGAAATTGCTTGGCATCTTCGGCGCAGGGCTCCGGCTGGTCATTGCTGCCACTGAGCTCAGGTGTGTCGATACCCTTCATTCTAATTCGGAAGACTTCACCATTTCGAAGCACTTCAAAGGTGTCTCCATCCATCACGCCGCGCACCAGAAGAGGTTCTACCAATACCGAATCAACAGGTTCGGTCGTATCAGATGCGTCTGTTTCAGTTGGATCTGTTGTGTCGGTGGTGTCCGCCGGGTCGGTTGGGTCGTTCGTATTGTCGGTCTCAGTGACGGTCCCACAGGCTGTAAGTGAGAGAATAAGCACAAGAATAGAGAATAACGGATTGAATTGAGACATACTAACTCGTTCGTAAAGGATGATGCGGCCGTTTGTTTGGGCGGAAACGAAGCCGGCGGCCAGTCGACTCGATTGAGCCCGATTTGTCAAGAGCTTCGCAGGGTTCGTTCACTGGGGGATTATACCAGCGTGGTCTGCTTGTTCATGTTTTTGATGCGGCCTCCGAAGTTTTGTTTTCTAGCAAGTTGGAAACAAATGATTTTGTGCTGGACTTTTTGGGGGTGGAGGGCGTAGGTTGCCCGTCGGCCCAGACGCGGCCGATCCTGTTTTCAGGTAGCGTTCAGATGAGAAGGCGGTAGTTTATGAAAAAGCCGATAAAGCTTTTGGTGGGTATGCTTGTGCTGGCATCCGCCACAATAGCGTGGGCAGGAAGTAAGACCAAAGTGGTCGTGAATGGTACTCCTGCACCCGTATATTTCAATGATGGCGACAGCTTTCGCGTGGTAGCCGGCCGGATGTCTGGCACCAAAGGCCGCTTGGCTGGATTCAATACGCTTGAAAGTCATGGGCCGGTTCATAAGTGGGGCACCTGGACTGCGAAAGAACTCTACATTAATGCGAAGATGGCTACCAAGAACGGCCGAGATGGCAGTTGGGTGTGTAATAGCGATGGTAGCAAAGACACCTACGGTCGTGAGCTTTTCGATTGTCCTTCTTTGAGAGAAAGCCAGGTTCGAAAAGGTTTCGCCCACGCAATGACGATTACGGCAAAAGGCTCAGCGCCTGAGCTGCTTAAGGTTCAGCAGGAAGCTCAGAAAAATAAAGTGGGTATGTGGGCGCATGGCGTGCCGGAGTTTATCATTACTTCCACGCATTCCATTTCCGAGAGGTCGGGTCGTAAATATGCGTACAACCGTATTGTTTCGACCAAAGACGGCCATTCCGAAAAAGTGCGACACAGCAAAGCCTATAAAGAATGTGAATGGGTTTGTGTTAATAAGGTGACCGTTGCACCGGATGTTTCAACGAAAGTTGTTGCTCAACTAAGAGCCGACGAAACTTTAAAAGAAATATTGAAAGACTTTTCTGATGAGAATCTAGCCTACATCGCCCGTATGTGGCTCGTGATCGATCAAGTGGCATTGATGGTTCCCCTCAAAGCCAAAGAAAATAGACGTAAAATTTCACACAAGCTTGAGGCATTGGTTGCCAGTGGCACATTGGTGGCAGCAACAACTGAAGTTGACTCTTGCACACTCTTTGTGCCGTTTAAGCGCCGTTATGGCGGCGGACGCGCATCTTGTTTGAAGTAGGAATGGTAAGAATGAAGAAGTTTAATTTAGGCTCATTGCTGATCTTGGGATTGGTTTTGGCCGGGTGCGAGTATGTTCTGCCGACTCAGCCTATTTTTGGCTATGAAAGCAACGACCAAGCTTGCAGCGATGGTCGCGATAACGACGAAGATGGTCTGATTGATTGTGAAGATGCGGATTGCGTTTTTGGCTCCTCTCAATGCGGCGAAGATGTTCCTTTGATTCCCAACGTGGAACCCGAGCAAGGCATCGCTTGTCATGACCAAATTGACAACGACGATAACGGACAATTCGATTGCGGTGACCCAGCTTGTAACTCGGTGCTGGAGAATTGCTGTTCGCGAGAGTTTAGTGATGAGACGTGCTCCGACGGCATCGATAACGACGGAAACGGTTATGTTGATTGTGAAGACTTTGGTTGCCGCAATGACTCATTCGGTTTTGTTACCGTGTGTGACAACTTCAGCTCCGGCGGCTCTGATTGCGTACCATCGGGTGCAGGCACGGAGACAACCTTCGCCGAATGCAGCGATGGTTTAGATAACGACTGCAATGGTTATGTCGATTGTGAAGACTTCAGTTGCTCGCGTTCGACTTCGCCTGAAGTGCTTGAGCATTGCGAGGTGGCCGCTGGTGAACCAGAAGATACCTTAGAGGCTTGCCAGGACGGCGTGGATAACGACGGTAATGGTTATGTGGACTGTAATGATTTTTCATGTTCGAAGAATCTCGATGCAACTATTGCCGAGCTGTGTGTCCCAGATGAACCCGTGATTCCAGAAGATACGGCTGAGATGTGCACTGACGGTATTGATAATGATGGAGATGGTTACATCGACTGCCGCGATAACTCTTGTCGTAACAATGAGTTGTTATCTGTCCGCAGAGTGTGTCAGGAAAGTTTGCCGCAAACCGCGGTAGCAGGTTGCGACGGAAGCGAACCAAGCAACCCGGCATGTTATGATGCAGTCCTTGCGGCTTGCTCAGACGGTCAAGACAACGACGGTGACAGTTACGTAGACTGTGAAGACTTTGATTGCAGCCACCACCCATTGCGCGTCTGCAAGGGAATAAAAGTCTGCCAAGACAACTGAAACGAATTTAACGAAATTTGAATTGCCTGTTTAAATCGGGCCTAGGAGATAATGATGCAGTATTTGGGGATGAAACGATTGATAGCTTGTTCAGTATTTTTGATGCTGAATTTCGGTAGTGCGCTTGCTTTCGCAGCCGAGACCGATTGTGCCAACGGCAAAGATGACGACGGCGATTCCATGGTGGATTGCGCGGATGCTGATTGTGCAAAGCAAGACGTTTGCAAGCCAGATGGACAACCTGAAAACACCAATGAGCGTTGCAGTGACTGGATTGATAACGACGATAACGGTGCAATGGACTGCGATGATATGAATTGCAGCGGCGAAGGCATCACAGCGTGTGGCGGTTCTTGGGACGCTATGGAAGCCAATCAGCGTGCGACCACTCAGAAGACGTCGATGGACCAATCGGTATTGCCTGAGCTTGGTGAAGGACAAACCTTCGAAGACATCTTGGGTACCATGGGTGACAACGATGGCGAGCGAAACGACCTATTTTGCTCTGATGGTCGCGATAACGATGGGGATGGACAAGTTGATTGCGCTGACTTGGGTTGCCGCTTCTCTCCTGACGTAACAGTTTGCCGTGGTAATCCAGGCATGCGTTTTTCAATCGTCGGTGCTGTGTCGCAAACATACGACCTCGTTGAAGAGAAATTCGATACCCGGTTTACCAAATTGCAGCTTCGCTCATTTGGCCCGATTCCGATGATTCAAGATTCTTTCTATCTCATCAGCATGCGAGCTGAGAAAACGCCTCGCCTTACGTTTGCAATGTTTCAGATTCCTTTGGGCAACCAAGGTCACTACATGAACATCAACAGCGGCGGGGGCGGGCTCTCCAACGCAATGATTATCTCAAGCGCCAAGCAGCTTCTTCTCGATCCGGCTTAC
>JABJBS010000322.1 GCA_018668695.1 Deltaproteobacteria bacterium | reverse complement strand
GTTTGAGCTTTTTCGGGTTGGTCCATTCGGGCGTAGGTTAGGCCCATGTTTCGTAAAGCATAGGCGCGGCCCTCTAGGTTTTTCGCCCGGTCTTCTATGTCCAGAGCCGTTTCGTAGTATTCGATGGCCTCTTCATATTGGCCGCGTTCCCGTAAAACATTGCCGAGGTTGTTGGCCTGGATGGCAACCTCGCTCAGGCGGCCCGTGCGTTTGGCTAAGCCGAGTGCATCCATCATCGAAATCCGCGCCGTGTCGAGGTCTCCTAAGTTCATGGCAATGAGACCACCGAGGCTTCGTGCCTGTATCTCTTGAAACGTCCAGCCGAATTCCAACGCGATTTCGAGAGCATGGGTTTGTTCTTGGCGTGCCTTTGCGTAATTGCCCTGGTACCAGGCGACCTTGGCAATTTCGAGACGCAAGGTGAGCTTCTCGGCGGCGCTTAGATTTTCTTGTTTCGCCATGGCTGCAGTCAGTGCTTCCATGGCCTTGTCGTACTGACCTTTTGTGTAAAGCAAACGAATGAAGTCCAATTGGAGGCTACGAATCTGTTTCGGCTTTTCGCGCTCTTGAGCCATTGAAAGGGCCTGCTTGAAAATCTTCTCGGCGGTGTCGTAGTCGCTTAGAGAGGATTCGTATAAGTGACCCAATGAGCGGCGTGTGGAAATCTCCTCATCACTGTTTATGGCTCGAAAAATTGAAATAGCCTTCTCGTAATCTTTTCGAGCCAATCCCGGCTGCCCACCACGGTTAAGCGTTCGGGCAGAGCGAGTAAGGCAGCGTGCTTCTTGTTTTGGTATTTTTGCCAAGGCGCTAAACGCCGCACATTCTTGAAATGAACGTGCCGCCTTATCTGGTTCGCCGTGAGTTAAGTAAACATTACCCTGCTCCTGCATACTTTTAGCGGCTCGCTGGTGCTCTCCGCGGGAGGCGTAAGCAGCGGTAAGCAGTTCTCGAAGCGCAATTGCTTCTGGGTAATTTCCTTGGGCAGCCCGGATATTGGAGAGTTTATCCCGGGCAACGAGCTGAAGTTCGACCCCTTGCGTGGGAAGCACCCGTGCAATTTTTTGAAGGCGCGCCTTGCCAGCGAGTTCTGGCATCAAACTTGAGTCTTTTAATAATCTCTTTGCTTCTCGAGTTGTGAGCACATTGAGCGTGGTTAAAAGGGTCTCAAAATGACCTCCAGCCGCGGCCCAGTCTTTTTCAGATTTGGATTTCGTGGCGGCTTTAAAGGCTTGAAGGCCTTTGCGAAATGCGACATTGAACGCAGCAACTGCTTCGGTGACTACTTGGTGTGCCTCAAGAGCGGGTGCGCCATAAACTGAAAGCCCAGGTATGCTTAAAAGGGCCGCACTAAGGCCTAGGGACCCCGCGTCTTGTAGGCGGCTCATTAACTCTTTGCTTTGTTGTACGGAGCTGGGAAAAATGACGGCCACAGCGCCGCTAAGGTGGAGGTGCATGGCTATCGTTTGCCGCAGCTCCGGGGCATCTGGTGCGTTGTTAACGAGAACCACCTGTGAGCGTAGGCTATAAGCCACGAGGTCTTGGAGGGTGACCAAGTGAAGCGGGTTGTTGCCCAGGACGATTTGAAGCTCTGAGAATCTTCCTCGAGGAGCATCTTTACGAACGCTGAGTTGAAGTTCTACGACAGGGTGTAGCGAGCGGTGTTCGGCTAAGTCCTCCAGCCCGATGGTGATCCCCGTGGCAGTCATTCCCATATTGGTTCGGTCTTCTTCGACAGAGAGCGCGAGACCTTGGGCGATGGCACGAATATTTTTATTCAGCACGAACCAAGTTGCCGATGCAACGTATACCATCTGCAGCTTGGGGATGGCTTGAAGTTGATTCATCGTTGATTGACGTGATTGTGGTTCGGCGGAGGCGATGTCTAGATAAACACGTTGGACCTTTGCACGTGCAAGCCATGTCGGCAACGCTCCCAGCGCCTTAGAAACCATAGTATGGGCTTGGTGGTGCCATATCCATAATGGTTGTTGCTGAGGCCCTTTAACCAACTGCAAGAGTGCCTCCTGAGGGCCAAGCTTACTTAATACTTCCTGAGATGAAGCAATTTGCTGTGTCTTGAGTTTCCCTAGTACCAAGTGATGGTCGGTGGAGTAATACAGGGCGTCGGAGCTTAGAGGGGAAGGGAGGTTGAGGAGTCGCCATTTTTCCCCCAGCTGATAAAGTAACGTGGCATCTTGCTCGGCGGATAAAGTTTGGTAGGCCCGGTTAAAAAGGTGGCGGTGCTTGTTGGTGCGAGCCGCACTGGGCTGGTCGCTTAGAAAATTGGTGATTTCTTCTTTTAGTGAAACGGGTTCAGTGCCCAGCTTCTTAAAGAGGTCACTCACTTCCGGGCTGTCTGTACCGGTTAACTTCTCATGCTGTTCCGCTGATATTGAAGCCTCGCCGCGCTGAGTAAGCTCCATGAGGCTTTGCAGCACTTCAGACGATTGAGGCTTAGCCAGCTTGGGCGTGACGCCGAGCGCTTGGCGACTGTAAGCCAGAACCAAGAAGCGAGAAAAGCCTTGGCGGGTCTTCTCGCTGAGGCCTTCACGCTTGAGCTCTCTTTCTGCGGACCCAATCCATAACGAGTTTTGATTGCGTGCTACACCCGTGCGAACACTCAATGCTTGCAGGGACTTTAAAATGACAAGCGTCTTATCCGAGAGCTTAAGGCTCTGGGAGAGCCGAAGTGCCCGCGCCCAAAGCAGTGCGGCTTTTTCGTAATCTGTGTTCATCGCTTGAAGCTGAGCTTCAGTGTTTAGTGCAAAGAGTAACTCCAAGCGGATTCGCACGCCGGTGGATGAATCTTCTAGGGTTTCTTGCAGGGTTTGCCGGGCCTGAGTTGCGTATTGAAGCGCCGACTCAAAGCGGCCGCGCTCTTTGGCTATCTCCGCCAGTCCAGAATGAACCAGTAAAGACTCTTGTTGGCTATTAAAGCCGCGAATCGCAGCCGTAACGTCCTCAGGATTTCCAGGGACTTCTGTATAAAACCATGGGAGCTTTTCAGAATCGGCGTTGAGCGCTTCCTGATTGGCACGAATGATTTCGAGCGCCTCAGCAAAGATGGCAAGAGCACCTTGAGAATGACCTTGAAGAATTCTCGCGCGGGCTTGTCCGCGCATTAATGCAAGTTGGCGTTTGATGCTAAGGTTTGTGCCGTCAAGACTCTGAGCAAAGAGCTGCTCCGCGGTCTGATAATTCCCCAGCATCATTTCTATGCCTGCGAGGCGACTGGTTAAATCAAGACGTCTGGGGTTGCCCGGAAGAGTTTGAGACAGCTCCAGTGCCGTTTGTGTCATATCAAGTGCAACATCCCAGACTTCTTCATGCATGGCGGCGCGGCCAAATTGCTCACGAAAGAGAAGCTCTCTAAGCGGGTTTCGAAATGGGAAACCGGTTTGCTCTCGTTTTAGAAAGGCGGCGAACGCGGCATCGGTTTTACCGAGCGCCATAAGAGCATTGCCTTCGTTGAGTTCCAGTGCACCCCATAGCTCTGGGTTGGTCTCTGGATCCACGAGATCTTTGGCGGTCTGGAAACTTTCAATGGCTTGTTCAAGAAGACCCTCACCCGGCTGCGAACGGTCAAGTTGCATGCGTATCCAGCCGATAGCCAAATGAGCTTCAGGGAAACGGGGGTACAGCGTCAGGGCTTGTTCAAGTTGTTTTTTTGCAGGGTCGAAGTTTCTGGTAGCAACGTAGGTTAGGACCATGCCGAGCCCATATCTTGCGAAACGATCTCTCGGGTTCTCTTTCACCGCGGCGAGATAAAAACGCAACGCACTTTTGATTTCGCCAGTCTCGGAGCAAAGCGTAATATATCTTCTATGGGCTGTGGCGTTTGCGTTGGCTGTTTTGATTAAGCGGCGGTAGAGCTTACGGGCCAGCTCTTTGTTTCCCTTGCGTTCCGCTTCTTCGGCTTCCCCTAACGAGATTCTAGAAATAACTTGGCGGGCCTTCCGGGTGGAGGCGCGGTGACTTGGAAATTTTTCCAGAAGTTGACCAAGAGCATGGAGCGAGGCATCGAAATCTCCATTGGCGATGGCCGCATCGGCAAGTTTTTCGAGCACTTCTTGCACAATCATTCCGGCATCGGGCCAAGTGTCGGCCAGATTCTGCAGTCGCCGCTGCGCACTTTGAGGGTTGTCTTGTTTGCGTTGTTGTTCTGCTTGAAGAATCGCAGCTCGAAGAGCAATGACGGGTCGGCTCTGGTGCTCTTGGACAATCGTTTCGAGGGCGCCATAAGGATTTGTTAAGGACTGGCCTACAACGGCTTTGAGCCAGCGGTTAATCGCCTTCTCTCGAATAAATGACTCGGCGGCGTATGATGGTGTTGATAGCCGGGTGACTAATTTTTGAGCAGCTGCGAAGTCGCCCACTTCAAGTGCGAGTTCAGTCAGGCCCAAGATGCTTTTGGCTCTCCATTGAGCAGGGATTTCTGGGTCGTCACTCAGGCTTTGCCAAATCCTAAATGCGGAGAGAGTATCGCCCTGGACTCGCTCAACGGTGGCCTTTAAAAGTGATGCTCGCTTATTCAACCCAGCGTCTTTGACCGCGCGCACTTGGCCCAAAGTAGAGTAGACTTCGGCGAGCTTTTTCCGAACGGCTTCGGTGCGAACCATAGTGTCGTTGCCAAGTTCGAGTCGGAGTTCAAGCTCTTTGATGTCGAGCGTTAGGAGCCAAGCGCCTACTTTATCATTGTTGAGCTCTCGGGCCTTGTTGAGAATCCGAATGGCCAGGGCGGTGGAGCCAACATGGACGTATTCCGCAGCGAGAAGCGTGTAGGCCTGGGCGCTGAGTTCAGGTGCTGTGGCGATGATGTGACGCAACATAAATCTGCGTAAAGCCGGTTGGGGCTCAGTGGTCGCGGCGGATAAAAGCATTTTGGGATCGAGCTGAGGGGAGAGCATGCCGTCGAAGGGAAGTGCGAAGATGTCCAGGTCGCCGATACCTGCTGCGGTATATACGAGCCAAGCGTCGCCGGGTCGCACAAAAATTTCTCCGTCCATCACGGGAGTGAGGGGGCGAGCCGGTGGGGGAGGGCCCGCGCTTTGCGGTTCGCGGTGGTAGGGAATACTCCAAAGGCTCGGGGTATCGTTGGCGTCGATGCTGCCGTCGCCATTGATGTCATCTACAAACCGAACAAAGACAAGTTCTTCAACCCCCGTTGGACGCATCACGAAGGTCGGTAGACCCTCCGCGTAAACAGTTTGTGTCATCGGCCTTGTTGAACCTGTTTCCAGGTTCCGTTGATAAAGGCGAGGCAGGCCCTCTCCGGGTTCCATCGCCACGTAGACCATGGTGCTGCCATCGGCGCTGATGGTTGGGTCCCAGCCGTTTTTTTCGACGAGCTCACTGTGCATGCTGCTTAGATTTAGTTTTCGGATGCCCGGGCGCCGGGCCCGTTTGGACTTGGACGTAAAAAACACGTGCTCGCCGTCGGGGTGAAATACCGGAGAGCTGTCGGCTGTGTCGCGCGTTGTGAGTTTGCGCTGGGCGCCGCCTTTTCGATTCATGATCCAAAGGTCGCCTTTTACATCCGCTCTTTTCGAGACCCAGATAATACTTTGAGCATCGGGAGAGAAAACCGGCGAGGTGTCGTCGGTGGAGTGTTCGGTGAGGCGGCTGGCTGCATCTGCTTGCGATGCTGATTTGAGGTAGATATCCAGATTGCCGGCTACCCGGGCGGCGTAGACAAGCTGGTGGTTACTCTTTGAAATCGAAGGCTGTAACTGGTCTTCGGTGGCGGTAACCATCGGTACAGGTTGCGTAAGGTAGCTGGAACTCTTCTTATCAAATGCAGGCGCAAAGGTGGATGCGGTGGTGGAGCTACACCCAGCAAAGCACGATGTTAAGAGTGCGAGGCTATATACTTTAGTTCTGACCTTCACTTGATTCCTTGAGTAGCCAATCGCCGTTTGAGTCTTGAAAAGGAGTCCCGCTGGGGCTGCGACTTAGAATAAATTGTCGATAAATCTCTTTGACCTGTCCGCGTTGGTCTTCTTGGAGATGGTCGTGTTGGCTGATCACCCAGGTTATGATGGTTTCACGGTCACGACTTTCCTCAGTGAGGATTCGTTCAATGATTGTCTTTGAACCCGTAGACTCGTCATCGCATGTTCTAGCGATAAGCTGATTGGAGAGGGCCTCTCCCAAACAACCGAGACGTTTAAACCGCTCAACATCGTCCCGGTTAAACAGCTGCCGGCGACGAGCGGCCAGCGCAGCCTGGTCTTCATTGAGCTCTTCGGCGCGTAACAACTGAGCCTCATCGCGAACCGAGCTAAGAAGCATCTCTTCTTCGGTAAGGGGCTCAAAGCTACCCATGAGCTGGTGCTCTAAACTGGTCTTCTGGCTAATGTTGACGGTTTTGATTGTAAGGCACCCGCTAAGCAGTAGGCAGCCAATCAAAACTGGAAGATTAAGGTGTTGCATGATTCCATCCCAATGTTTTTGAAAGGTATCGGTCTACATAACTTTGGAAGAAAGGGTCGATGACTTGTTCCGTGAGCGTGTAACGCCGCAGAAGCTCTCGGTCGATGGGTCTAAAGCCAATATCAGTGCCCGGAATGCTTAAAAGTGTTCTGTAATCCAGGTCCATATTGAGATTTTCGTGTCGTATCCAAGCGGTGACTTCCTGGATTTCGATGATTTTCAAATTACTTCGGGTCTTTTGTATCTGTGGGTTCTTACCCTCGGGATCTAGGAGCTGAAGAAAGCGGTCGAGGGTTTTTTTACCAATTTGGGTAACATTAACATCAAGATTGATATCTCGCTGGCTAGGAGAGACAAAAATCCCCAAGCGCATATCGGCACTGAGTTCTGAGTCGGGGCCGGCCTCGAGGTTGAGTTTAGAGAAGTGACTGGCATCTATGTTGGATGCTTGCACCGAGAAGGCACCTTTAAACTCACGAGCTGCGTTAAGTCCGATTCTAAGATTCCCCAGGACATCGCCCCCGAGTAGCTCCGTGCTAAAGTGGTCGGCGCTTAATGTACCATTTTGAATCCGGGCATCGATGGTGACACTGTTTAACTCGTAATCACCAAATTTGAGGCGGCCAATTTCCAGGCCGGCTTGAGGTCGGTACGGTCTTAAGTCTTCATAGTAGACTTGCCGTTGGTCGTCGTCTTCATCGCCAAGGTCATCTGTGCGAAGGTACAAAGCACCGCCGGCAAAACCCAGGTCGCGTACGATGCTCATATTCTGGTCGCTCTGGTAGCTTTCGAATATCGCTTCCACGGGAATCTTTCCGTTTAGCCTTGAGAGCAGCATGGTCGGGTCTTCCACGGTAAATTCCGTGCAGTCCATCTCGCCTTTAAAGGAGAGCTCGCCATTTTCAACGGCAATATTGGTAGCCACCGTAAGCTCCCCGCGAAGCGTTGGGCTTTTAGGAAATAGCTGGCTCGGTTTGGCCGAGTTGATTTTTATGCTGCTGGTGAGGCCTGCTTTCACACCAGGGAGGCGTTCTTCAAGTAGGGCCCCCGATGTTACTGTTCGGATGGGGTGATAGACAAGTCCGTTGAATTCGAGAACGAGGTCCTCCCCGTTGGCGCTGAAGGTGGAGTTTTTCACATTAAGGTCTTTGCCAAATCGATAGGCCGCCTCTTGCGTAAGAGAGATGTGATGGAGGGCCGATAAAAGGCTGGGGTGTGCAAGCGAGTCCATCTCAACGAGGTTTGTAATCTCTAACTCATCATTCCTAATTTTTATTTCAAAGAGACCATGTGCGTTGGTTAGCGATGCGCCACTTTCAACCTTTTTCGCGAGCCACTCGATGTCGGTCTGTGTACCGGTGGGACCGGTAAAGAATTTTGAATGAAAGTCGAAGCCTTCTACATGGCTCCCTTGGTGGGTGACTGAAATGTTTGTGAAGTCGGCTTTGAAGATTGTCGTTAGGTCAAGCCCTTCACTGAGTGAGCGCATCCAACTGCCCACATAGTCGACCAGTGGTTCGGCGTCGGACTCCCATTGCTCCGGGGTTACAAACTTAGGAACCGGTGGAGGGGTCGCCTGCGTTATCAGGCGCTGGATAGGAATGGTGCCACTGACTTCTGCGTGAAGAGCGGCACTGCCGGTCAGCTCTTGGGGCAAGGCTGGGTTGGGCGGTAGCCTATTCTTTAGAGCACCGAGGTCTGAAAAGTCGGCATGAAGTTTGAGGTCTTTAGTGCTGACGAGTTTACTCGAGTGAAGTGTGAGGGTCCCATCAAGATTAAGCTTGGCGAGGGTGTCGAGTTCAAGAGTTGATTGTGTGAATTTAAAAGTGTTGGCTTGTTTGCGAACCGAAGCATGGGCGCTTAATTTTTTAATCGACATCGGACCGTCGATGGGCGTGAGCTCTATCTGGCTGGCAATGATATCGAGGTCGGTCTGCAGAGATTTCCCGTTGATGTCAAAGAAGGAACCTTGAGCCTGCACACTAACGGGGCCAAGGCTTGCGGCGGCTTGGTCTACAGCCTCGGTTTGTACACCCAGCGTATATGTAAATGGGGATGGGCTCACTTGACCGCGTAGAATCGCAGTGGGTCCTTGGGTTTGAAGCTCGAAGGTTAAATTTTGAATGGCGGCTTCGGGGTTTTTGATTTTACTCAGTGCCCCTTGAAGGTTGAACACCGTTTGGTTGCTGGCTGATTTTAAAACCCAGTCATCGACATGTGTATCGAGCGATAGCTTAAATTGAGAATATGCTACTGAGATGCTGGGGTTGTCGAAGCTTAAATTCAGTGAAGTAGAGGTGGCGTGTAACCGGCCGTCTTCATAGTGGATTGCAATATCGCCATTGAATTGTTGTAGATGGTTTGGGCCAGAGCTTACGTGAATGTTTTCTAGCTGAACCAAGCCTGTAAGGGTGGCGGTCTTGGCGGCTTCGGGGTCAAGGGTTTTGAGGTCTACCGGATGAAGCTTCACTTTCGCAAGGCCTGTCATTTCTACAGGGATCTCAAAAAGGTCAAAGAACGGTTGAAGAGCTTGGAAATTGGCCTGAGCGAGAAGCTGCCCCGTTTCAAGAGTGGGCTTGGTATACGTTGATGTGAGCTTGGCACTGGTTTTGAGGTGTGAGTGCTCATCAATGGAAAACTCCACCAAGCTGGCAGAGAGTTGGCCGAGTGGAAGGCTGAAGGCAGTTTCATTCTGAAAACGAAACATTTGCTTATGCACGGGTATTTCTACAACCGTGGAAAGGTTAATTTCAGAACCGTGACGAGTTGTGAGGTTGATCGAAATATTGGGAGCACCATCAATGTGAACTTCGGATGGCGTTTTGACTTGAAGATGTGCCAGCTGTTTGTGAGTGTGAATGGTTACGTTCGCGTCAGCCAGCCCGCCACCTAGGGTGAGCGCGCCTCGGACAAAAACGCCTTTCAGGTTTACTTTATTTTCACCTTGTTGAAGGTTCAGCTCTTTGAGTTCGATATTGAAGTTTTCGAGGCTTGCCAGCATTGGCCATTGCTGAAGCGGAATTTGAGGCAACACAAAGGGAACCGGTTTTTCACTCGGTTCAGCCGCCGGTTCCAGAGAGGGTTCGGGCGCGGGTTGTGCATGACTTTTTTGAAAGATTTCTAGTCCTTCGATGTTTAGCTGCTGAAGGCCCACATGACGGGTGGATTGATTTTGCCAAGCCCAGCCGAGTTCAATGAGCTTTGCGCGCACCGCCAGAGAATCTGTATCCGGGTTACCGAGTGAAAAAGCGTTGAGTTTGAACCCGCCCAGTAGGGATAGCTCAAGATTTTCAACCGATACTTTTTGACCGAGGGCTTCGCTACCGCGCTCTTCAAGCATGGTTTTGAGCCGGTCATCACTGAGGTAAGCTCGGGCTCCCACTGCGAGCAGACAAACCACGGCGGCAAAAAAAGTGCTCACTTGGAGAGCACGGCGCAGGCGCGTGGGTTGAGGCTCTGGAGGAGATTCGCTCATGTGCTTTCACTACCGGATTTTATCAAGAAGTGCACACCTTCTATTCGGGTTTAAAAGAGCTATCATTTGAGCCTTTCTGTCATTTGCCCCGAAGCGAGAGCACTGTATAGATAGGAACACCTTTGGAGGCGAACATGCGACAGATAGCCATTTATTCCGCAATTCTGACAGGATTTTTAGTTTCTGCAACGTACGCAGGGGCAGAAACTCTGGTTGTTGAGGCTGAAGACGGGAGCTACGGCCCGGGGGTCGCGTTGGAGCACCGTATTGAGGAAGACCGTTTGGTGCTGGTTGTACGAGAGGGCGTAGATCTTACGGAGTTGGCGACGCTTCTTAAGGAACGCTTGGCGCAGATCGAGGTGAACATAGAAGGGCAACTTTTAACGCTTAGCGGAGCCGCCCCGGCAACCCTACTGAGCCAACTGGTTTTGGTCGACGTGACAGGGGATGAAGAGTCAAGCAACCCACTTGGAGAGCTTAGCGCCCTGGGTGGAGCGATTGCCATGGGCGAACAAGTTGATGAGGGAAACTCTATTCGAGCCGGTAAGCCTTCGCAGGTCGCACCGGTTGTGGCACCGCACGCAAAAGCTGAGCGGCTTGTGGGTCAGATAACGAAGGCCACTCGAGGTTCATTTCCTGAGGTAACGCTTGAGTTTCGTGTGCGCTGGCCGATTCAGTCAGGGCCACTCAAAGGTAAATGGAAGAAGGGTGTTATTGTTCGAGCTCCTGTTTTAACGAGCACGGTACTGGAGTCCGAGGACATGCAGCGCAATTTAGTGGGCTACTATTTAAAGCCGGGCGATCGTGTTTGGATTCATTTGCTTGTAGATGAAAAGGGCGCAGCAACGATTGATTGGCTGGAGCGACGTGGTCTTAAGCGTAAGTGAGATGCCGCAGGTGAGGACTTTAAAGAAAGATGGTGCTGCCGTTACTGGATGAGCCACCAGAGTCTGAACCGGGGTCAGCCTTCTTGAGCGCTTTGAGCTGAGCATCAACATCGCGGTAACCTGGAGCCGTTCCACTAACCTTTTCAAAGTAACTTTGAGCTTCTGTCTTAACGCCCATTTTTAAATATGCCGTGGCAATTTCGTAGTGCAATGAGATTTGCTCATCACCGTGAATGTTCTCACTGTGAAGGGCCTTAAAATAGGTAGCTAGAGCTTCAGCAGCTTTGTCGCCCTGCATCTTGCACTGACCAAGCATGGTAAGAGCTGAAATCCTGTAAGCCGGTGACTCGGCCGCCAAAGTAAGCTCTCGGGTGGCATCATCGAGCATTCCCATTTCTTTATAAGCGATTCCGAGATTGTAGTGAGTATCGTAGTCGGTATCGGCCAATTCACTTGGTAGGTGCTGGCGTAAGCTCTTGAATTCAGATGCTTGCAGAAGCGGTGGCAATTCTGAGGTTTGCAGGGGATCAAGTGCAGCCACACCGGTTGGGCTTAGGAGCTCTTCCAGCATCATTTCGGTTTCATCGATTTCAGGCTTGTCGCCTTGTGCTTCTGCGGCCTCACCGGTTTTGGTGCTGAGTTGCTCGAGCAAGGGGTGAGAGCTTGCGAGATGTAGCAGTCCGGGATGGTTGGGGTATTTCCCAAGGAGTGTTCGAAGTACATCCAGAGCTTCATCAGGTAAATCGTGCTGCAAAAAGAAGCGAATTTCGTCCATCTCTGATTGGAGTGGAGGGTAATCACCGTGGTCAACAGTGGTAACCGGGGGCGGTGCCGTCATGGTGTGATCTAAGTCGTCGGTTGCGACAAACGGCGGCGGCGTGGCGATGGTGTGATTTAAGCCAGCGGCTGCGACAACCGGCGGAGGTGGCATCGAAGCTGTTCCCGTAGGCGTAGGGGCGAGCACCGGCGGTGTAATGGCCGGCTGTGTGACGGGCGGCGGCGGTGCCAGAACCAGCCCAAAGCCTAACTCTGTGGGTTCGTCTTCTTCGCCATCGATATCAAAATCAAGGTCAATCTCGTAATCACTTTCGGAAGCATCGAATGCGGCTGAGGCCTCATCATCCTCTTCAACACTTTGCAGCAACCATTCCGAAGGTTCGGAAATGTTGATTTCATCCAGTGTTTGAAAACCGTCATGGGTTGAGGGCGGCGGTGGAGGCTGAGGGGTACCTTCATCAAGGTCGTCGAGATCGATACTCGCAGCCTGCGGAGAAGGGCTGTAACCCAGTTCGTGTCCAAAGGGCTGCGAAAAATCGGGTGGTAAAGATATCGCCGGGCTCTCGAGGGTAGGTTCGTAATGAGCAAGTGGGCCGTAGTTTTCAAGGAGCGCATTGCCATCGATGTGCTCGGGAGCATGATGAAGAAGCTCTTGAAGATCGGTGAGTGCTTCTTCTCGTTGCCCGGTTTGATGGGCAGTGCTTGCCATGGTCCACAGCGTGTTGAGTGCGTCGCTGGTTTTACCGGCTTGAAAAAGCCAGTCGCGTTTACGGCTTAATACGTCGCGGTTGTTGGGCGATAGAATCAGAGCATCATCGAGATGTTCCAGTGCTTTATCGAGCCTTTTATAGCGAGCGTAAACATCGCACTCTTGAATGATTTTTTCGAGCGCAGACATTTGTGGTTTTTGCGGATCGATCATCGCGGGGTTCACACCGGTATGACTTCGCTTGGCCAGCTCTTCTTGAGCTTCGGGGTTACTCGGATCCAGATTAAGAATCTGCTCGAGAATATTTTTTTCTGAGGCCATGTCCCCTACAGCTTTCAAATGCTTAAACAAATCCCACAAGACTTCGAGTGCTCGTGTTGGTTCATGCATTAAAATGAAGCTCTTGGCGAGCATTGCCAAGACATGACGGTTATTTGATTCGATCTCTCGGCAAGTCTCAAGATTTGCCAACGCTTTTTCTATCTCATTGTTCTTTATACAGGCTTGAGCAAGCTGAATTCGGGTTTCAAGATCGCCGCCGGTGAAGCCGATAAGGCGCTCCATAAGCTCGATGAATCCACTTAAGTTGTCCTGTTTTTGATGAAATTCACATGCTTCGCGCAAGACTTTGATAGCCCGCGGTTCATAGCCAATGTGGCTTAAAGCATTGGCGAACTGAATCTGATTGCCCACATCCAGAGGGTCAATTTTCACAATCTTTTCGAGGACTTCAGCTCTTTTTTGATGCTTTTCATCACGCAGAAGAATCTGGCATACCCGCCTATACTCTCGGGATGCATCTCGGCTTAGACCCAGCTGTTGGTAAGTGTCGGCGAGGGTGAGGGCGGTTTGGACATGCTGGGGAGCCATCTTCATAATCTGCTTATGAATGGCACAGGCTTTGAGTAAAAAGCCCTGTGCATCGTAAAACGTGGCGACGGACTCATATATCTCGACTGCGTCGTCGATATTACCCATTCGCTCGTGTAAATCGCCGAGCTTGAGCATGGTTCGCATATCGTTGGGATCAAGATTGACCAGACGCTCAAATTCCTTGACCGCTTTGTCTAGGCGGCCTTTTTCAAGGTGTTTGAGCGCGTTGGCGCGAATCTTTTCTTTGGGGAGGGCCATTGGCTCTCTCCGGGCGCAGGGCCGGGCAGCCCTGAGTTGTACGGCTAATCAAGCCCTACAATCTTAGTTGGATCGTTCGAGGTATTGACCGGTACGTGTATCCACTTTGATGGATTCACCTTCGTTGACGAAGAGGGGAACGTTCACGATGGCACCGGTTTCCAGCGTTGCTGGCTTGGTGGCACCTTGAGCTGTGTCGCCTTTAACACCAGGTTCACATTCCGTGATTTTAAAGACAACCTGCTTTTCTACTTCCAATGTAATGGCGCGGCCATTCCAGAAGAGAACAGAAACTGTGGCATTTTCAATCACCCACTTGGCCATATCGCCTACGGCATCTTTATCAACAATCACTTGTTCGTAAGTGGTATTGTCCATGCATGCGTAGTGCTCACCGTCGCGGTAGAGGTACTGCATTTCTTTTTCTTCAATGTCGGGCTTTCCGATTTTTTCACCGGACTTGAAGGTCGGATCGAGTACACGACCACTGATCAGGTTTTTGATCTTGGTACGTGTGAACTGGTTACCCTTGCCTGGTTTTACGTGTTGAAAATCAACAACGACATAGGGCTCTCCCTGGTACTCAATCTTTAGGCCATTACGAAAATCTGAAGTATCAAACATATTTGGTCGCTCCTCGGCGGGCACACCTAACACATGAAGCTAGCTTGGTAAACGCAATACCGCCTCAAGTGCCAACTCGTAAGATTGAACGCCAAATCCGCAAATAACGCCTTGGGCAATCCCGCTTAAGTATGAGTAATGACGAAACTTTTCACGTGCATGCACATTGCTAAGGTGAACCTCCACAAAAGGGATGGCAACGCCGGCTAAAGCATCCCGAAGGCTCACAGAGGTGTGGGTTAGTCCGCCAGGGTTGATGATGATCGCATCACACCGACCCATCAGTCCATGGATATGGTCGATGATGGCGCCTTCATGGTTACTTTGAAAGCAGCTCAGGGTGGCTGAGCGTGCCTCGGCTCGCTTCGCTAAGCCTTGGTTGATGCTTTCTAGAGTATCGGTTCCGTAGACCTCGGGCTCTCGTATTCCCAGAAGGTTTAAGTTTGGCCCATGGATGAGTGCGATTTTCATGAATTCAGGCTCCGCTTAACGCTCTGGCGATTTCAGGTGCCTGAATACGCAGCTCAAACCGGGCGCGGCCGATGATGGCATCGCTTTCTACGATGGCCGCCATGAAGTAATCTTCGTCGACTGCTTTAAGAAGTGTCGTAAGCTTGTCGTGGCTTAGGGTCCATTCCTGCATTTGGCCAAGGCCGGGGTGTTCTTGTCCAAGCTTCATAAGACCAGCAGCGGCGGTTGCGACTTCGGTAAAAAGTGCCTCGACGTCAACATTGAGGCCTCCAATAGTATGCGTGGCGATGGCGATTCCATCAAAACCCATCACGGAGCAAGCAATAGCTCCAGGAACTTTGTTGACGAATTGCCGGGCTTGTTCTTCGAAGACCATGGCTTGTTCTCCTGCCAATCCGCCCACGAGCTCCCGAAGCCGGCTCTTGGCCTGCTCATGATTCGGAAACTCATCGATTACGGCTTGGTAAATTTGAACTGCGCGTTCTTTATGCCCTTGCTCTAAGTAGAGCTCTGCCATCGTTGGCGTATCCCAGCTGACCTTTTCCATAACTCCAAGCGTTAAGGAAACCCAAGCGTTGAGTCAAGTAGCATTGTGATCATTGAGTGCTTGCGCCGGTATTACCTGTGCAAGGATCGATTTCCTGGCAGGACTCAACAACGTTGGTACCGAGGTACTGTGAAATGTCACAGATACCATCGTATGTAGGAACGTAGGTCACGATTTCGCTTTGCCAACCGGAACAAACCGTGGTCCCATTAGCCGTTGGTCCAAGCTGCGTCTCGGGGCAACCTGTTTGGCCATCGGGCTTACCTGCAGGGCTGACACACTCTTCAGTGACTTGCTCATTGGTATCGGGGTTGAGGTAGGTGCATGACCCAAAGCCGCCGTCACAAATGGTATTTTCATAGGCGTAAGGGCATTGCGTATTGGCCGTTACCTGGGTGCAACCGGCACATAATTGTACTGAGAAGCTATACCAATTTGTTTTCACAGTTGAGCCCGCCGCGGTCACGCCAACACCTTGCATCACGACCAGTACATACTGGCTAGGTCGATCATCTGCGCTCCAGTCTCCCCAAGGAAAACCATCGGGAATGCCCGTATCTAAAGTTGTTACGGCCACGGTATCTGCTGCGCTACAGGTCGAATCAGCTGTGCCGTTGGCATTCACGCCAACTGCGGCGCATCGCGCAACACTGGTTGGACTTGCACGAAGAAGTAGGTCTTCGGGAATCATTGCATCACCGAAAATACCTTGGAGTGCCGCTTTAGAGAAAAGCTTCATGGTCACAGGCGCGCCTTCAGACTGACCTTTAGGGTCGGCTTCAACTGTGCCGCCGCCTGTTAAATACTCTTTGTATTCGCCCGATGTGGCATTGATGACTGAATCACATTCAAAGGCATGGCCTGAATCCGCAGCACCAAACTCGCTGATTCCGCTTTCGAGCTTATAGCAAACATTAAACCCGGCCATTGAAACGTCATTGCCTGAAAATTTAATATTGGTGTTGTTGTCGTTGCTGCGAGGATCGGAGTCCTTGTCATTCATGCTGTTGTTAATTCGAACAACCACATTCATATCGGCGCCGGCAGTTGGGTCATAGAAACCCTTGAGGCGGGTTTCTTTACCTTCGGGGCTGTAAACACATTGCTGATCAGGCGCCATGACGTTGACCAATTGAATGCTCCCGCCGGGCTCTGCCGTGCAGCTTGCAGTTAGAGAGAACAATGCCAGTAAGCTAAGTTTACGCATCATATTGTGCTCCTACGCTTGACGAATTCCGCCAATGCCGACACCGGCACCGTACGAAAATCAAATGAACCAATTTGCGAGACAATCGGGATCTTAACACCAGATCCGATCCGCTTTTTATCGACGCTCAATGCATCGATATCGATTTTTTTCTTACGCCACTCAGGAATAAACCCGAGAGATTCTACCGCTTGGCGCAGGCTTGAACTCACCTGATTGCCATAGCCTTCCATCTCGGCCCATTGCGCTTCTGCAATCATACCAAGGGCTACCGCTTCGCCGTGAAGCATTTGAAAGTTTTCCCCAGCTTCAATGGCGTGGCCGACGGTGTGGCCGTAATTGAGAACGGCTCGAAGACCGGCTTCTCGCTCATCTTCGCTTACAACTCGTGCTTTAATGGCAACGCTTGCTCCGAGGATGGAAAGTAGAGTTTGGGGTTCAAAGTCGAGAAGAGCTTGCGCGTTGTCAACAATCGTCTCGAAGAGTTCGATGTCGAGCGTGGCTGCCATCTTTAAAGCTTCAATCAAACCGGCTGCATTTTGACGCGGGCTTTGAGTGGCTAAGTGGCTTGCAGCGATAAAGACTTTTTTAGCAGGGTAGAATGTACCGACGAGGTTTTTCCCACGCGGTGTATTGACTGCGGTCTTCCCGCCAACGCTGGAGTCCACTGCCGCAAGCGTTGTGGTAGGGACTTGAAAGAACCCAACACCTCTTAAGAACGTTGACGCAACAAAGCCGCCAAGGTCACCGACGACGCCTCCACCAAGTGACACAACAGCGTCTTGGCGGGTCATACCATGTTCTAGAAGTTGTTCGTAAAGTCTGCTGGCAGTTCCCAGCGTTTTCGATTTTTCACCAGGCTCAACTTGAATGAGCAGGACGTCTTTGCCCAGCTTTTTCAAAGAATGAACGAAGTCGTCCGCGTGAAGCCGTGCAACCGTTGTGTCTGTGATAACCGCCAGCTTGGAGCCTTTGCATCTTTCAGCGATGCCTTCGGCTATCCATGGTCCTGCGGTCGGGCGCAGTTCAACTTCGTAATCACCTGAAGAGGCGCTCACGTGGATGGTAATCGCCTCACCTTTTTGTGTGGCCCGTTTGTGCATGCTTGTTTGAGCGACTTCTTGCTCTGCATGAGGCGTTTCTGCGCGCGGTGTACGTTTTGCTCTTTCAAGCTGCAAGGAACGCATGATCTCTGCGACCACGTCTTCGACACTGCGAGCTGTCGTTGTGACGCTTTTTTCGCATTGTTCATAAACGGGAGTACGCTTTTTCAGAAGCCTGTCTACCGTACTTGCAGGGTCTGGACCTGTGAGAAGAGGGCGTGATTCGATTTCACCTGAATTGGAAAGTCGTCCCATGAGCGTCGCGACGTCAGTTTTTAAATAAACTGTCTGTGCTCGTTCATTTAGGTTCTCGCGCATGGTGTCATCCATGAAGGTGCCGCCACCGGTTGCGAGAATACAAGGCGTGTCACTTTGCAATACATTGCGCAGTGCTCGGCGCTCTTTCGCGCGAAATGCAACCTCACCACTGTTTTTGAAGATGTCGGGAATACTCATCCCGGCCTCTTGCACAATGACTTCGTCCAAATCGATGAATGGAACCTTGAGGCGTTGACCAAGCGCTTTACCCACAGCAGACTTTCCCGCGCCCATGAAACCAACAAGCGCAATATGTGGCTTACCAGTGTCTTGGGTGGAGTCTTTACTCTCACGCGCACCGGTCTGCAGGTTTCTGCTGCTGGTTCGAGTTTGAATATCTGTTGTGGTCTTGGTCTTCATCATCACGCCATTTCCCTTGTTAGGATTCAGGCGTCTCCCTACATCTTCTCGGGTTCAGTGGACAAGGAAGAAGCTTGAATTCTTGATTCTCTTCTATTCACGATTCGAGGCGTGATGAAGATCAAGAGCTCTGCTCGCTTGTCTGTTTTTTGGCGCTTCTTAAAGAGCCACCCGATAACTGGAATATCACTGAAGAAAGGTACACCAGCGTAGGTTTCACTTGTTGTCCGGGTATAGATACCACCGATAACTGTAGTGTCTCCGTCTGCTACCAATACTTCTGTCTCGGCAAACTTCTTCAAAATTGTAGGATCACCTTGAGCGCCAGTTCGCGAGAAGTCTGCTTCGTTCTTCTCAGTCTTCACTTGCATCAAGATGCTACCGTCGTTTGTTACGTGAGGCGTAACTTCAAGTTCGAGGTTAGCCGGTACAAACTTCGTGTTTGTGCCACTGGCTGAGACAACACTGATTGGAATATCAAGACCTTGCGCGATCTTTGCCGTCTTGTTGTCCAATGTGGTGATTCGCGGTGAGCTGATGATACGACCCGTACCGCGTTCTTCCATGGCGGTTAATCTCAGAGCAAGCAACTGACTTCCGCCAGCTGAGCCGAAGATAAAGCCTAAACCACCGCCGCTGCCCGAACCGATGGCCGCGGGAAGGTTTACTGCGTATTGGGCAGGAGAATAAGTACCTTGAGTAAGCGTACCTTGGTCACTTGCAGCGCCGCTTACGGTGACATCACCTGGGAATTGAAGACCCGTTGGGTTGCCCTCATTGGCGGTCATCTGGCCCACGCCGCCCCATTGAATACCGAGCTCTTGAAGTTCATTGCTGTTGGCTTCAACGATACGCGCTTCAATCAGAACCTGTGGTGTTTGCTTATCGAGTTTGCGAGTAAGCAACACCAGCCGATCAATGTTTGAAAGTACGTCTTCAACAATTAAAGTATTGGTACGTTCATCTGTTTGAACACTGCCGCGTTCGGTCATCAGCGGTTCAAGCTGAAGCTTAATGTCGGCAGCAATCGCATAGTTTACCGTAACAAGCTTGATGGCCGTGGGTTCAGCCTTGGCCTTGAGTTCACGCCGCTCAAGTTCAGCTTTACGCTCTTCTTGAATGACCGAAGCAGGTGCGATTCGGATGATGTTGTTTTGACGAACTCGGGAATAGCCCTTGGTTCTCAAAATAGTATCCAGCGCTTGGTCCCATGGAACGTTGCGCAGTCGTAAGGTGATGTTGCCTTTAACTTCATCGCTGGCGATGATGTTTTCACCAGAAATCTCTGAAAGAAGTCGTAGCACGTTGATCATATCAGCGTCTTGCAAGTCCAGCGTGATTGGCTTTTTCTTCTTACGCTTCGAACGTGTTGTTGCTTGTACAGCTTTGGATGTGGATGCAGCTTGTGAGACGAACCCTGCTGTTTGCGGAGCGCTTGAGCTTGCAACCCGTGCAGGCTCATTGCCGTCGCCAGTAATTTCCCAAATCAGTTTGCCGTTTTCTTTTTTCAGGCGGTGCTTGGCAGGGCCCGTGATGTTGGCAACCACTTTTACAACCGGTGGATTCTCAGATGCTTGATACGTTGAGACGAGACGGACAACGGTATCGTAGGCCGTTGTGTCGAGGCTCTTCTCGAGTGCCTTGGAAATTGTTGCGCCCTTGATGTTTAGGATCCATGCCTTTTTAGATCGAGTATCAACCCGTGGCATTTCTTCTGGAGCGATGCCCAGTTCAATGCGAGCAATTTTTCCTTGGCGATTAAATTGAACGTCTGAAAGCTCGAGGGCCTTTTCTTGTTCAGGGCCACCCGTCGCGATTTCCGCTTCAGGTTCCACCCGAGACATGCTGATCAAAATACCTTCAGGCACTTTTTTCACATGGTGCGTGGAATTGCCGTCTCTAAGGTCGAGAACGGCACGTAGATTTTTGTCGTGTTCTCCAAGTCGTACTCGGCGAACATACGGGCTTTTCACACCATAGACGCTGCGAGCACTATCTCGCGTGGTTTCCATCATATCAATGACGAGGCGAGGTGGATTTTCAATACGTTCAACTTGAAGTGAAGGGTTGCCTTTGACCGTGAGTAAGACGGCGGTATTTAAACCTTTTCCGTTTTTCTTTACGCCGGTGAGAGTCGCTTGCTTGACTTCAGTTTGATGACGAGCTTGAGCCTTAGCGGCTGCCTTTGCCTGAGCTTCTCGGCGCATGATTTCTTTTTCACGCTTAGCCAGCTCTTGGGCTTCAGCTTGGTTGCGTTTGGCTGCTTTCTCGGCTTTCGCTTGGCGGTTTTTAAGTTCGTTTTCCTGCTTAGCCAGACGCTCTTGTCCTTGACTCTGCTTTTCTTCGAGGGCCTGGTTACGCTTCTCAATCTGCTTACGCTGGCGATCTAGATTTTGTGATTCGGCAGCTATCTTTGATTCTTTAACGGAAGCCGCTTCTAGTTTTTGATTGGCCTGAGCAATGGCTGCGCTTGCTTTCGCGCGTTCTGCTTTGGCGTTTTCTTGTGCTTGGCTTGCTGCCACGCGGGTCTTTTCAGCCTGGGCTTTGAGCTCTTCAGCTTGGCGCTGATTTTGAGTCGCCTTCACCTGGGCTGCTTGAGCCAGCTTTTTGGCCGCGGTAATTCGCTCGAGTTCTTTCGGGTCAACAGGCCGTTCCGGTGCGGGCAACGCTTGCTGAACGTCCATCGACGCGGTTGATGCACGGATAACTAAAGCATCGTCCTCAGCTTTTACATTGTAAGTAACATCGGTTTGGAAGCCGATGATCACGCGTCCAACATAAAATCCATTTGAGCTAAACTGCCGTGTGGCAATTTGCTCAACGATGCCGTCGTCGATATCCAAAGGTCCATCGACAGCGCTCACATCACCACCGGAGACGTCTATGACAACGCGCATTGGATTGGTGAGTTTGAAGACTGTAAATGTCGGTCTGGTACCCGTATGAATACGGATGATCCGATCTTGATCGTCACCGACCACGTCGACATTATCAATGACGTTACGCACGGAGGCGCTGGCGACGGTGGTAAGTAAGTAGGAAAGAACCAAGGTAATGCCCATCAAAACAAGAGTTTTGGGACGGTTACGAATGGTTTTCGCTGTAGACAAAGTGGTGTCCAATGAGCGTAGGGACATCATGGATTCGCTCCTTTGCCCTTAAGGGCGCGCCTTAAGAGTAATTTCTTCACGTGGAAGTTCTATAGTTATCGGAACCCGTATGCGTTCACCGGTCGGGGCTCGAAACTCCTCGATAACTTCAACGGTATTATTGGATATGCGAGTAACACGGCCGCCATTACGTCCAAGCCGTGTTCCTATTTTTATAACATGCCCGGCACCCTTGGGATCTGAAACCAGGGCACGTGGCTGACTGGTTCCAGACAAGAGGCCAGTCAATTTATATTGATCAAGCTCGTATTCTTCGGTGGGTGAAGTCTCTTTATTCTTATTTCCATTAGGGTCTTTAACGAGAACGCTAATGTACGACTTAAAGGGGTCGCGTTTACCAATGGGAGAATAAGAGAAGACCGCAGTCTTTTGCGCTGTGGCTTCGTTGGTAGCCTCGGCAGTTTTCGTTTTCGCACGTTTCTTCTTAGAGGCTCTTCGTACCACTCGGTAAGACTCATCGTCTTCCTCTCCGATACAACCGGTGCACATCGCGCCTGCGCCTAAAACAGTAAGGAATAAGCCGAGGCGAAGCCGCCCGAGCCTTTCCAAAGTTCCTGCTTTTTTATTCGTTACAATCACACGTTACTCCTTAACGAGAGCCTGGGTTGGCTAACCATCTTTCTTGAACCGGTAAGTCTTGATGGTAAAAGCGCCCTGAACGAGAATCTTTTGATTAATGGATTTCGGATTGGTCATGCTCACACCCGCGACGTTTACGATTCGGTCCATTTTACCAATGGCATCAACAAACGTTGCGATTTCGTGAAACGAGCCACGTAATTTCATCCCGAAAGTAATCTCAGAATAAAACCCTTTGTCGGACTCTTCTTGCGGCTCGAAGAAATCGATCTGAAGTCCAGTCTGCTGCGCCTTGTTGCCAAGGTGACTCAAAAGCTGCGGCACATCGGCGGTATCAGGAAGAACACTTCGGGCGTGAGCGAGTTCCTGCTGGAGCTGCTTAAACCGGGCTTCGTACTTGGCCATATTCTGGACGTACTCGCGCTTCTTCACGACCTGGGCTTGCTGCTTTTTAAAGTTCTGGTTGGCGTATTGGAGTCTATCTTCAGCATCTTGATGCATCAGAACGTAATAGAGCCCGCAGAGCACCAACGCTCCAAGAAATGCCATCGAATACCGCTTACTAGGCGGTGTACTGGCATACGTTTCTACCCAATCTTCCATCGATTACCCCGCTGAAAAGTCCGCAATGCAGTTGATTTTCCATTTGAGATAGCGGACGCCGTCAAGCACCTTGGTTTCCACTACTTTCAGTTGGACTTTTGTAAAATACTTCGATCGTTTTTCCAGACCAATTTGAAATTCGGAGATGTCCTCATGGTCCATCGCTCCACCTTCAAATTGAATCACTTGCTCGTTCTCAGTAATACTGGTCAACCAAACTTTATCGAGTTCGGTAAGAAGAGTTGCCAGGTCATGCAGAGCTTTGGCCGGACCTCGTTTTTGACGCTTGAGCTTTTCAATGATGCCTTGTTTGTCTTCAAGAATCTTTGCTTTCGCTTCGAATTCCTCTACGCGCTCGGCTTCTGCGCTGAGCTCTTTAATCTCTTTGGCCATCTTCGAGATACGCGACTTTGTCTCCAGAACATCTTCATCAAGAGAGGTATTCCAAGAATAGAGAACAAATACGAGTCCGGCAAAAAGAACCAGCATACCCAAGAGTTCATTGCGGGCTGTCTCAGACCGTTTGGCGGCTTTGATGGGGAGTAGGTTAATCTTTGGCATCAATTATCTCCCGGGAATCGGAGTGCTAGACCCATAACAACGCCGGCTGTAGCCGCTTGGTCACTGATGTACTTTGCATCGTGACTGCCGGTATTGATCCGTCTAAATGGATCGGCAACCGTAACGTTGACTCCTAAGCGTGTCTTAATCGTCTGCTCGAGCACATTGAGCTTGGAAGACCCGCCCATCAAATAGATGTGCGAAGGTTCGGGCTCGGCGCTGGTCGCGGTGAAAAAGTCGAGAGAGCGCTGAAGCTCTGTAGCAACGTTATCACTGACTGCCTGAAGTGAGCGCTGCACCTCTTCAGGTACCACTGTGTCGGCGCCAGTACCTTGGGTACCACCGAACTTCAGTGCCTCAGCTTCCTCGCGGGTGACCCCGAGTTGCTTTTGAATCTCTTCACTGAAGTTGTTACCGCCAACATTGAGATCTCGTGTGAAGCTTGAGAGCCCATTGGACATAATGTTGATGTTGGTCTTTGAGGCTCCCACATTGACCAAGGCAATGGTTTGGCTTGGCGGAGCTTCATAATTTTGTAGAAACATATTTTCGATTGCGAATGCATCAACATCGCACACAACAGGCTCCAAGCCTGCATCTGTAACAACAGAGGTGTACTCGTCGATGAAGTCTTTTTTGGCCGCAACCAACACAACATCCATCTGACCTTGTTGGCCAGAGTGCTCGTTTAGCACCTGAACATCGATATTAACGTCGGCGATGTCGAATGGGATGAACTGTTCGGCTTCCCACTGAATGGATTGCTCGAGTTCTTGCCGGGTCATTTGTGGCAAAGAGATCTTTTTAATGATCACCGAGTGTCCCGACACAGAGAAGGCAACGCGTTTGTTACGGATACGGTGCGTTGAGACGAGTTCCTTGATGGCATCTACAATACGTGCCGGATTCATCATAGCTCCGTCAACGATGGTCGCAGGTGGCAATGCCACGTGACCGTAGTGCTCTAGGATAAACTCATCCTTTTTGCGCCTGAGCTGGCAGAGTTTGACTCCACTGGCTCCAATATCAATTCCGACACAGAATTTTTCTCGTGCCATGGGCACGCCCCTTACCGTCATGCAGGTACGAATACCGGCTTAGACTTCTCCAAAATTAAAAATCGTTTTCAGTTTAAAGCGAATGGGAACTCTCGCAAGAAACTCGCGTTTTTAAGGACATAGAGATGAAACGAATCGACCGGTAAGAGGGTGAAAGTGGCCGTAGAGCTGACTTTAAGTGACCCAAAGTTCAAAAATACGCCCGTGCGCCCTTCTTTGATTGCGATGTAGCTATCCTATCGTTTGACTCTGAACCGGCCCATCCATAGTATCGAAGCCTTATGAAAGATGGTTCTAGGGGTGATTACGGGCTTCGGGCTCTGGTGTATTTAGCTGCACGTGCTGAACATGGGAAACCTGTTCAAATTCACGCGATTGCGGAAAGACAGCAGATTCCAGAAGACTATCTCCGGCAGCTTTTGGTTCAGCTACGAGCTGCGGGACTGGTTAAAAGCGTGCGTGGACCACATGGCGGCTACCTCTTAGCAAAAACGCCACTCGAAATCTCAATGGGCGAGGTCATCGAAGTGCTGGAAGGCGCGCCGGAACAGATTCATTACCAAAACGAGCGCTTAGGGGAGGCCGACCGACTTGATATCGTGGGAGCCGATCATATCCGCACCCGATTCAATCATGCGCTGAGTCAAATGCAGGCCATTCTACACCAGACAACCCTCGCCGATCTGGTCGCTGAGTCCAGTGATTGATGGATTTAGCTCGATTTCACCAGGAAACCTCGCGATTAGAACCCGGTGCGGCGCTTGGACAGTGTTATAGCCAAGGCGAGTTAGACTGCGAGACTCTTCAACGCTACTACGAAAACCTGAGCCGCCGCGCGGATGAGGCATCCGTGGTGGCCTCTGCATTGATATGTTTTGATTTAGCCGCGAATCACGACGAGGCCCAGGCAAAATCCCAGTATCCCTATATTTTGGAAGAGCTCCGGGCAGCGGGGCGTTTCACAGCCTTTCGAGAGCAATTGGTCGGCACGGAGCCAGCGTTGGTGGCTTTGTGGAAAATTTTCGAAATGTCGATTCTTCAGGCCGATCCACGATTTGAGCCGGGACGAGACGAAGTATCGATCGACGATCTTTCTGACGTAGAAATTGTCGAGGAAGAGCCAGAGCTGCAGGGTGAACCGCAGCTGGAAGTAGAACCGCCTTCTGAAATTGATTTTCGGCGCTACGGTTTAGCTCTTCAAGATTTCTTTGGGGATAATTTTATGTACCCCCTACCGAGCCCATCCGGTGGTTTCAGGCTCGATACCCGGCGCGATGTACAGCGGGTGGAGACTTTTATCTCTGAAATGACTGCGCTGGTTGGAGCTGTGCCAGGTGCCCGTATTTACCGGGCCTGGGCTTTGATTTTTTACGGTACCCACATGCGCTCGAGAGGACTTTTTGGGCTCATCAACACCCGGAAACAACAGATTTTACGTGAAGGTTTGAAGGAATTCGGGCGGTTGGCTCCAGGTATTTGGGAAGTGGCGGAAATGTTCACCACGGCCTACAGCGAGATGAGCGCTTGGGAAAAAATGATGGAACTTATTGCCGATTATACAATTTGGCTTGCCCATCACCCCCAGTCAGGTGCTGACGGTTTAGAGGCTTACGACCCGGTTGAGCGGCTCAACGAGCTTTATCGACGACGTAATCAAAACGACCGCCGCCGCGGTATGCGCTAGAAGTTATCTAGATGGGAAACGATTCTCCGATACGTGCTTTTGTTGCTGGGGCCACAGGTTACACGGGCCGTGAAGTGGCTCGTTTGCTTGGCGAGCAAAACATCGAAACTTACATGCATGTTAGGCCAGACTCGCGGCAGCTCGAGCGCTGGAAAAGTTATGCAGAAGACGCTGGCGTTTATCTCGATACGACCTCTTGGCGAGCCCAGGCTTTTGAAGAACGATTGAAGGAATTAGAGCCCACGCATGTGTTTGGCTTACTGGGAACAACCAAGGCACGGGCAAAGAGAGTGGGGCGATCGGGTGGCGATGCTTCACTGAACACTTACGAAACAGTCGATTACGGTTTAACGATGGAGCTCCTGGTTGCTGGGCAGAAAATGACTTCGCAACCTCGTTTTGTCTACCTCTCTTCGGCGGGTTCTGGGCCGAAGGCCAAAGGTGACTATCTCAAAGTGAGACACCGCATTGAAGAGGCTCTGCGAGAGTCTTATGATAATTTCGTTTCAATTCGCCCCTCGTTCATTACGGGAGAAGGTAGAGATGATGCGAGGCCAATGGAGCGCATAGGAGCAGGTCTAAGTGACGTTTTGCTGGGCACCATGGGTTTGATCGGGGCAGGGCGTTTAAGAGACCGATACCGTTCCATCACCAACACGGAGTTGGCACGAGCTGTTATCCACCATGGGCTATTAGGGAAAGACTCTCCACGTATTGTTGAAGGAGAGTCATTGCACGGCCTTTAAGCCGCCTGCATCTGATCGGGTGGTACCACCGTCACAACGATTGGGAAGATCCAGTTTCGAGTTTTTACGTCAACCTTGAATTTATGCCGAGCGGTTTGTTTGTAAGGAATTCCGCAGTCTTGTCCGCCCGAAGGCAGTGAGAGTTTGACGGGGAATGTTTTCCCGATGATTCGAACTGCTGACCCAAGAACCATATTGAGAATTTCTTGCATGCTGTCGAGAATTAAATCGTCGTCCAGCTCGCTTGGGTCCATTTGCATGAGGGCGCAGGCTGCGGACGCCGCGAGGTCACGTGACCAACCCATGCTGATCTCAATATCGGCCACGCCTTCTGCGGGTATCATGCCGGCGAAGTCCCAATTTCGGTCCTGGATTTTTGCGTCGAGATTGTTCACCTTCAAGATATGGGTTTGAGCTCCAAGCATCAGGTTGAAGGTTTGCTTGGTTGCCTCAGCAACTTGTTTTACGACCATGTTGATTTCAGGGGTGGTCGGCGCTTCATGCTCCTGGGCATTGAAAACGGCATCGAGTACTTCGCTTACACCTTCACGTGTATAGGGCTTTTCGAGATAAGAGTGAGCACCCAGTGAAATACCGCGTTTGATATTTTCACTGCCGACCAGCGCGCTTTGAAATACCACTGGGATTTTTTTCCAACGTTTGACGTTGTTGATGATTTCGCACATCAACCAGCCGTCCATTCGGGGCATATCTACATCTAAAAAGATAAGGTCTGGCGTGTGGTCTGTGAGGTAATCGAGCGCTTCGAGCCCGGTGCCAACGCAGTGGATATCCTCATATTGGAGGGACTTCAGAAGCTGTCGCAGCAGCGTTTGAATGTTTTCATCGTCATCAATCACTAGGATTTTCTTGTTCATAAACAATCCATTGGCACGTGCCGCCACACTTTGACGTCTCTTACTTCAAATGATGACTGGTTTGCCTAAGTGACACAATAGGCATCTGTGGGGCGGAGCTGTCTTGACTCAGTGGTACTTTAGATAGTGCTCAATGATGTCGCGAAGTACTTCTTCACGGCTAAGTTTTCTCTTGCCAGCCAGGCGCTCTAGGCGCTCAAGGGTATCGTTGGGGACCGTAAGCTGAAGTTCGGCTGTTCCGGGTGTGAGCTGACGGGCCAGGCGCTGGCTCGAGGGTGTTGAGTGGGATGTGACCGCGGAAATACTGGGCGGCGGTGGGGGACTGTTTGGCTGCTTGGACGATGTTGGAGTGTCCATCCGCCTACGTTGTTGCTCGTCGGCCAGTTCCTCCTTGAATTGCTGCTTGAGAAAGTTGGCCAAGTGCATATTCGACGGGGTGAACTCGTTTTGGGCTAGAAAGTCATCGATATCCATCTGCATTTCTTGTGCAGTTTGGTAACGCTTCTTGCGATCCTTCTGAAGCGCTTTCATGATAATTTCTTCGGCTCGGGCCGGGATTTCATCTCGGAAGTAGCTCGGCGGGTAGATTCGGCCATCGATGATCTGATTCATAATATCGAGATCGTTACTGCCAGAATAAAGTTTAAAACTTGTAAGCGCTTCGTAAAGAACGCAGCCCAATGCAAAGATGTCCGAGCGCTTGTCGACTTCTTTTCCCAGCACCTGTTCGGGCGACATGTAACAGAGCTTGCCTTTGATTTCCCCGGCCTTGGTTTCGTGCATTTGAGTGGCCGCTTTGGCGATGCCGAAATCGAGAATTTTGACGGTTCCAGTCCAGGCGATTCGGATATTTTCCGGTGAAACATCGCGGTGAACAATTTGCAGCGGCTTGCCTTGGGTATCGTTTTGGTTGTGCGCGTAATTAAGGGCCTCGCACACGGAACTACCTATTTTTAATGCATATTCTACAGGTAGATGAATGCCCCGCTCTTTGATTTTGGGGATGATGGCGCTCATATCTTGCCCGGCTACATACTCCATGGCGATGAAGTAACTGTCCTCGATCCGGCCGAGATCATAGATGTGCACAATGTTGGGGTGGATGAGCTGAGCGGCAAGTTTTGCCTCGCCAAGGAACATATTGACGAAGGCTCTTTGCTCGGTGAGGTGAGGTCGAATGCGCTTGATGACGATGTCTTTTTCAAAGCCCGCCATACCCGTACGGCGCGCCAAGTAGACCTCAGCCATGCCGCCGATGCCGACCTGCTCCAAAAGCATGTAATCACCGAAATTTTCGTTCAATGGCACTAACTTAGCTCTCCTTCATGGGCAGAAAAGCAAACACGCCCGCCGGGGTCAAGATGAACCTGTTTTTGACGCGGCGCGGCATGCCCAATTAGATTCTGTTCGTTATGGTCTTATCATGTTGAATAAATACCTCCCCATAGTATCGATTTTAGTTTTGGCCGGGTGCGGCATACGTTCGCCCGGGATGGATATTCCTGATGGTTACACCGTGCCGTTGGACCGCAGCAGCTGGAGCGTGACAACAACGGTCCTGAACCCTTACGTCCAGGCTGGCGACGTTGTGCAGGTGCAATGTGAGCTGCTGGGTGTGCAGGATGGAGTGGCCGCGGCTGCGCTGGAGCTAACCGCTCGTGTGGCACCAGTGATTGAAGTCCTGAGTGAATCGAGTGACCGCTTTACGATCACGCCAACCGCGGTGGGCGAATACATCGTTTTTTGCGGAACAAGCGATGGTGCAGTGACCGATATCTCGGGTGATAAATTCACCGTTGAGCCGGGCGAGCCTGTGGCGGTGGAAACTCGGCTAGATGCGACGAGTGCAGTTGCGGGCGTAGCCGTCGGTGTGGATTGCCAGATGTTTGATGCTTATGGCAACGAAACCTCTCTGAACGTACGCGATATTGAAATTGCGACGGACCCAATTGTTGAACGCCATCTTGGAATCGCCAGCCAGTATGTTTTGCGCGGAACCCTCGTGGGGACTTATCCGGTGGCGTGTGAGCTTGCCAATGGTGTGGTTGATGTTACGCCAGAGCAGCTTACTGTTTTGCCAGGATTCCCGGCGCAAAGTCAGACGACGATTACCGCAGATGTTGTTTCTCCCACTGAGGTCGTGGGCGTGAGCTGTACCTATACCGACTCATACGGCAACCCGCTTGAGGGTGTTACAACGAGCGTGACCGTGGTGCCTTCGGCTGCGATGGGTGCTTCGTATGACGGCCTCGTGATGGGTGACATGGATTTCAGCGCGACGGTTACCGGACAGTACTGGGTTCACTGTACAACACCTGGTTATACGGGCGGGGATGAGTCTCCGGCGATTGTGACGGTCGTTCCCGGCCTTCCTTTCTCGTGGGGCGTGGATGCTCTAGACCAAGACTGTTTTTGGCAAGACCGCAATATCCCAATTGATTGGGTTGTGTACGATTACTGGGGCAACGTTGTTCCCAACGTTTCGGTGCAAGTCACATCGGTTCCCGAAGATGGCTTTGTAGCCATGGGAGACGGTACCTACCGGCTTCAGGCAGAAGCGGATTACGACTTAACGGTTGAGGTCCTAAGCGAGCAGCATCCAGAAAGTACCATTGAACCCTTCGCCCTGAACGTGCGGGTTGATTCAACCCCTCCGAGGATTGTGGTGGACTCACCGAACCGCGCAGAAATGCTGCAGTCTGGTGGAAATGGCGATCAACAAATTTGGGTTAACGGTAGCGTCAATGACTCTCTAAGTTTCGTGACCGCACTTTCCATCAACAATACTGATTTGAGCGTCAGCGGTGCGAGTACGTCGGAAAACTTTTCGCAGCCACAAGACAGCCGCTGGGGTCTTACGATTGTTAATGGTGAAGCGGTAGATGAATGTGGCAACAGGCGTGTGATTGCTCAGTCGTATTTGCGAAGCCCAGAGTATTACCCGGCGTTGACCTCTACGAGTAACAGTTCGGTGGCTGACCAAGGCATCATCGCCCACATGAACCAGCCAATCATTGATGACTACGACCGAAGCGATGTCGACGATTTGGCGACCTTGGGTGAAGTGGTTCTTCAGTACATCGACTTCAACGAGATTGCGCCTCCGGGAACAGCCTTCGCGCAAGACTCCTTAAGCCCATCTTCATGCAGCTGGTTCGAGTTTACGAGTGATACAGGCTATTGGGTTGGGCGCGACCCCAACGCGAATCGCCAGATCAATGTGGCGGGTCCTTGGATCAATTACATGAAGGCCATCGATGGCGGCATGGAATTGAGTATGACGGTTTCCGATTTTGACTTTCCAATTTATGCCTATGGCGCACTTATTGTGTGTGCTGGAATCAGCGGCGTTGGACCTGCAGAAATCGGTGTGAACGGCTGGGTTGGCCTAAGCAACGCCGATGTGGACGCCACGCTAAATATTGATGTTGTTAATGGGCAGCCTCAAGTTGAGCTGAGCTCTCTTAACGTTCAAACCTCTGGTCTTTACGTAAACCTTGATTGCGGCATCTTAGATTTCCTCTGCGATATTGTTACCGACATTGTAGTTCCACTCGTTGAAGACCAGTTGGTGGATGCCATTTCCGATGCCCTACGCGACACGCTTTCAGACACGATGGAAGATTTACTGAGCGGTTTTATCTTAGACAACGGTTTCGACATTCCTGAGCCGATCGACATGACGCTTAACGTGGCAAGTGCTTTGGACCACGCGGAGTTCCAAGGTTCATTCAACGGTCAGCCAGGTTACGGCGAAATTGGTCTCGGTACTCAGCTCTATCCAAGCACTCAAGGCGATATGATTGCCAACGATGCACGCGGCTCACTTAAACGAGAGAGCACCATGCCTGCCTTTAGCCGAACCGATTATAACTTCGGGATTGGTTTGAAGGATGAAATGGTTAACCAGGTACTCTGGGCTATGTGGTATGGCGGCGGTTTAAGCTTTGACAACTTGATGGAAACGGTTGGCCAACTGGGCTCTGGCGGGGACGATGACTTCAGTGACGTGGTGAGTTTATCGTTTAATGCGGAGCTGCCTCCTGTGCTCATGCCAGGGCGTTCTGGTTACGAAGTGGATATTGGTCTTGGTGATGTTTGGATTGAAGCTCAGATTGATATTGCGGGCCTACTCGGCTCTGAACCATCGACCGATGGCGTGGGCGTACTCAATATAGGTGCTTATCTCTCCACCATTGTTGGCGGGTCCATCGATATCGATCCAACCACGAATCAGTTGCAGCTGCTCGTTAACGACGATTACAGCGCTTACATTGAAGTGGTTCAAATTGATGACGTAGGCTACCAAGGTGTGATGAGCGACTTACTCGCCAAGATCTTGGAGCTTTTGATTCCGAACTTACTCGGTGAAACATTGGGAGCATTCCCGATTCCAGCATTTGACCTTGCCGCTTTAGCGGGCGAGGGCGTAGTACCGCCTGGAACGATCTGGGAACTTACCAATTCATCTATCGAGCGTGACCCAGGTGACGGCTATCTCTTGCTCACAGGAAGCTTGGAATAGGCATTGTCAGTTGCTGGCATTCACACTAAGCTCCATGGAATGTATCGATTTTTAGCTGTATTTTTTATCGGTTTTCTGGGTGCTTGCGCACCCTTAGATGAGGTGTCTTTGGATGACTCATCGCAGTGGTGTGAAGAGTCCATCGTAAACGGAACCCGTGAGCCACAGAACACATTTCTAACGCAAGGGCAGATCAATGCGATTGGCTACTTAGCGGGTGAAGCCGGCACCGAGTTTTGTTCAGGAACTTTAATCTCAGATCGAGTGGTCATTACTGCCAGTCACTGCACAGAGGGTGAGCAGGCGTACCGTATATTTTTTGGCTTCGGCATGTTGCCTCTTGAACCATTGGCTCTTATCCCAGTTGCTCAAATTATTGAGCACCCCTCGGTGGATTTTGCGGTCTTGATTTTAGGTATCAACGCCTCAGAGCTTGTCGCCGATCTTACGCCGATTGCCATGAACCGAGAGAGCCTAGAAGGTTGGGAAGACCGATGGGTAGATGCATCGGGATACGGAAATACCTATTCAAACGATACTGGGCAGTTCTTCGCATCGGTAAAAATCACTTCTTTTGACTCCGAAACAGTCACTGTAGATGGTCAGGGTGAACAAGGCATTTGTTACGGCGACTCTGGCGGTCCAATTCTTTGGCAACCTTCAGCCGATGTGGCGCCGGTTGTTGTGGGAACGGAGCAGTGGGGCGATTCAACCTGTGTTGATGTCGATCATCTCACGCGTGTTGATTTAATGGCCGATTGGGTCGACGAAACTTTGGCAATGGGCCTGCCTCCGGTTTTCGAAAAATGTGAAGACGATACCCCGAGGGCTTGTGAAGAGGATATTCTGGTTCAATGCGTGGATGGCTACAAGCGGATTGAAGACTGCAGAGCAACCGATAGGTACTGCGGCTGGTGGGGTAACTCCCGGGGTTGGGCTTGTCTTCCTGAGGAATGTGGTGAGATCGATTTTTACGGAAGTTGTGATGGCAATGTTCTCACATGGTGCGCCCGCAATGGCTTGCGCAACAGGGACTGCGGGGCTCAGGGTGAGTTATGTGTCTTCCAAGGCCCGGACGAAGGTTACGACTGTGCGGAATGCGTAACGTGCGACGGTGTTTGCACCGATGTTTCTTTTTCGATGGAGCATTGCGGCGCATGTGACAGCCCATGTGCACCGGAAAACGGTTATGGTCTGTGTGACCTTGGGCTTTGCAAGCTTCAAGGCTGCCAAACTGGGTTTTACGACGTGGACGGAGATCCTGCGAATGGTTGCGAGTTTGATTTTTTACAAAACGCAATCGACAATGGTTTTGAGCCCGGGGAAGAGGGCTGTGCTGCAGCCGGATTGCCTCTTTGGTGGCTTTTGGCTTTCGTGGGTGTGCTCAGGTTTCGAAAACGCTCTCTTGATTGTCCCAGCTGAAACCTTCAAAAGGTATTTATGACCTACGGTATCGTCAAAGCTCTTCACATCATCGCTTTTACTTGCTGGTTTGCGGGCCTTTTTTATGTGGTTCGGCTCTTTATTTACAACACCGAGGCCCGAGCGCGAAACGACAACCCGGAACTTATTGAGCAGCTAAGCACCATGCAGAGGCGTCTATGGAATGGGATTACCACTCCGGCCATGGTCTTCACGATGATTTTTGGTCTCTGGCTTGCTCATCTCTACGTACAACTCTTCGGGAATGTCCCTGCGTGGTTGATTATCAAATTGAGTTTGGTGGGATCACTTTTAGGTTACCATTACATGCTGGGAATTATTCACCGCCGTTTAATGGATGGAACGAGTACGTGGAGTTCTAAGTCGCTTAGAATGGTAAATGAAGTGGCCACCTTGTTTTTAGTGGCCATCGTTTTTGTCGCGGTTTTGAAAAGTGCGCTCACCTTAAGTGTAGCTGCAACAATATTACTTGTTTTCAGCGTTCTCTTGGTTGGCGGATTTATGCTTTATCAAAAAGTGCGCAAGGCTTGATGCAGTTTATGCAACCCACCTGTCTATTTGGTTAGCCGCAATTTGCGACTTCAGAGCGTCTCTCTGGGTGGCTACGTTTTCTAATTTCTCTAATTTGTTATCCGCCGAACGAATCATGTCTTTGTTGGAGTCGAGCATCATGACGCCAATAAGGGGTCCGAAAGGTGGGACAAAGAAGACAGCCTTCTCATACCACTTAAGGCCAGCCCAAGTATCTGCACCTTTTGAAGAAGCTACGTCGGCACGGGCCTGCTCCAGGCTCTGGTCGAGGTTGGGATATTGCTGGTTGAGGGCTTCGAGCTGCGCTTGGGGAGAGGCTGGAGCCCTAGATGGAGCTGAAGCAGTGTTACTGAGGTAATTGTGTGTGATGGGCTGATTGTTTGTGATGGCGGGCATGCTGATATCCTTGGTCTAAAGTTCTCTTGGTTAGTGAGAGTATCGCTTCAGCTCTTAGACAGTTGCTTGTTTGAGCCGAAAATGTGGCTCATAAGGAATTCTTTGAATTCCTTGGTCAGAGCCCAGTGAAAACAGGGTCTTAGTGGTTCAATGCAGAGAAATTTTTGATCGTGATTGGTGAATCCGATCAGAAATCAGATCATTTTCTAGAATTTTAACTCTCAAAAATGCATTTCCACGGCCCGGCGATCTGAAAAATAGGCCTTTTGACGGCTGTTTCAGAGGTGCTTTAGGAGATTATTTTGGGTCGGCGTACTTTTTTAACGCTCTGTATTGAATCGGTTGGAAGTGGGCGGGGGGCGAAAAATCGGACGCAAATTCCCGTTGCCCTTGATTAAAAAGGCTCTGTCTTATTGATTTAACAGGGGAATTTACAAGATTTGCAAATGGCGGAGTGGGGGGGATTCGAACCCCCGGTACCGGTCTCCCAGTACAATGGCTTAGCAAGCCACCGCCTTCAGCCGCTCGGCCACCACTCCACCAAAGGCGAGGCGGGTAGTAGCGCAAAGAGTTGAAAGTTTCAAGCACTTGGTATAGATCCGGCCTCGGTTGGAGGAATGGCCGAGCGGCCGAAGGCACTGGTCTTGAAAACCAGCGTAGGGCGACCTACCGGGGGTTCGAATCCCTCTTCCTCCGCCACTTCTTTTTTATCTCATCTCAAATTTTATGAATTCATTCAGACGGCTTGGATAAGTCGTTTGTACTCAGCTGTGTTCGCTTGGGAGAAGCTTTAGCTCCAAGCCAAGTTGAGTGTGTGGGAGTTCGTCGGGCGGGGCAGGTATCGTAGGAGCGTCTCTTAATTTTTAGGCGCCTTCTCCAGGCTTACAACCACTGATTTACTCGCAGGTGTCAGACTCTTCTTGGCAAACTTATCAATCGGAACCAAAACATTCGCCTCTGGAAAATAGGTTGCGACGCATCCTCGCGGGATGTCGTAAGGCACCACCTTAAAGGCTTGTGCCACACGTTCACGGCCGCCAAATGTATTGTGGATGTTGACCATATCCTCGTCCTGTAGCTTCTGCTCTGCCATATCGTCGACATTCATTAAGATAACGCGCCGTACCTGTAAGATACCGCGGTACCGGTCGTCCAAACCGTAAATCGTTGTGTTGTATTGGTCGTGGCTGCGAATGGTCATCATTAGGAACTGATGCGGATTAAGTTGATGCTTCGGGATTGGGTGAACCGTGAAGGCAGCCTTTCCAGAAGGGGTTGTAAAGTTTCCTTCCCGAGGCCCGTTGGGTAACGAAAAGCCATGGGGGTTGGCCACCCGTTCGTTAAAGTTTTCAAACCCGGGAATGCACTCCTCGATGAGGTCGCGAATAATATTGTAATTATGGCTCAGGGAGTTCCAGTCGGTTCCCGTTTTGGTTTTAAGGGCTGCCTGGGCCATACCGGCAACAATGGCCGGCTCCGACAGCAGATGCTTGGAGGCAGGGTTTAGGTGCCCCTGAGACCTGTGCACAATGCCCATGGAGTTCTCCACCGTGACAAATTGACGACCGCTAGGCTGCTGGTCAATTTCGGTGCGGCCCAAGCAGGGAAGAATCAGCGCTCTGTGCCCAGTGATTAAGTGACTTCGGTTGAGCTTGGTTGAGATTTGAACGGTGAGTTTACAGGTTCTCAATGCATCGGCTGTGTACTCGGTGTCGGGGGTGGCGCTGATAAAATTCCCGCCGAGACCTACAAAAACTTTAACCTCGTTGCGCTTCATAGCTTCTATCACTGGCACCACTGCAAGTCCGTGTTCACGAGGAGGCTCGAAGTGAAAGACCTCGCCGAGTCGATCGAGAAACTCCTTAGGAGGCGCCTCCCAAATACCCATTGTGCGGTCGCCTTGAACATTGCTGTGGCCGCGCACGGGGCAGGCCCCAGCTCCAGGCTTGCCGATATTTCCGCCCATGAGAAGAAGATTTAAAACCGACTGAATATTGGCCACACCATTGACGTGCTGAGTAAGCCCCATGGCCCAGCAGATAATGACACCGTCAGCCTCTTGGTAGAGCTGAGCGGCTTGCCGAATATCTTTTTCGAGCAGGCCACTAACTTCCACAATCTCGTCCCAGGGAGTTGCTTCGATATCAGCCGCGAATGCTTCAAAGTCTTCAGTTTTTGACTCAATGAAGGCTTCATCCAGTACTGAGCCAGGGTGTTTCGCTTCGTTTTCTAAAAGGACTTTCATCATTCCTTTTAAAAGAGCGATGTCTCCGTTGATTCGAACTTGAAGATACAAATCTGTGAGTTCACGCCCACCGACTAAAAAATCCCCCACCTTTTGAGGGTGAGTGAATCTTTGAAGCCCAACTTCTTTAAGTGGATTGACGGAGACAATTTTTGCTCCGGCAGCTTTGGCCTCTCGTAACGTGGAGAGCATCCGGGGATGATTGGTACCGGGGTTTTGCCCAAAGATGAAAATCGCTCCCGCTTTTTCGAAGTCTTCTAGGGTGACCGTACCCTTGCCGATACCGATGATCGGGACCATGGCAAGGCCACTGGACTCGTGACACATGTTGGAACAGTCCGGCATGTTGTTGGTGCCAAATTGCCGAACAAAGAGCTGGTAGAGAAACGCAGCCTCATTGGAGGTTCTGCCCGAAGTGTAAAACGCGGCTTCGTCTGGGTGTGCGAGCTGGTTCAGCTCGGCGGCGATAACTTTGAAAGCTTCTTCCCAACCAATCGTTGTATAATGTGTGGCGCCGGGCTCAAGCACCATCGGCTGGGTGAGACGCCCGGCATGACCCAGTTCATAATCGGTCCACTGGCCCAGCTCAGCTACGCTGTGTTTCTTGAAAAACTTAGGACCGGCGCGTTTTAAGGTCGCCTCTTCGGCCACTGCTTTGGCCCCATTTTCACAAAACTCGAATTGACTGCGGTGTTTAGGATCTGGCCAGGCGCAGCCAGGGCAATCGAAACCTTCAGTCTGATTGACTTTGAGTAAGGTTTGGCCGGTTCGTATGGGTCCCATTTCCAACATGCCATGACGCAGCGCCTCAACAACTGCTTTAACGCCGCCGGCAGACGTTGATGCGGCAGTGCGCAGCATCTTCTCTTTACGAACAGGGGGCTGAGCATTTGATTTAAACAATGGGTTCTTGGACGACATACTATACCTTATGGCTAATCAGCGTATTTCTAAATTTTGTAGCCTTTACGATACTATCAAGTTCCGCACCAGTTGGCAGGGGCTCTTTACCAAATCGATGGAAGTCGCGGATGTATCTGGCGTTAACAAGGTTTATCTCACGATTAAAAGTAATGACGCTGAACTTTTGGAAGCTTATTCACCTGCGGTCTTTAAGCTTACGGCGCTCTATGAACGCAGCCCTCTAACGGTTTTAGAGAATGAGGTAGAGCCGAGCGACTTGGGTGCAGCCTCCTTAGAGCCTGAGCCGGAGGATGCGCCCTTTTTAGAATATGAAGTGACTGAAACAGATCTTGTTTCGGAAGCTATGGGTTTTCGGTTGGAAGAAAATGTGCCATCCGGTCACCGGCCATTTTTCATCTGGCGTTATTCTGTTTGGAGCCGGGTCTATCTCAAGGCTTGGACTCAGGCAAAACCCGATTCGGCATGGTTGCCCTGTTTAAACAAGCGCGATTTGAAATAAAGCGAAATGTTCACTGGCTCCATGCCTTCTTCTCACCAGCTAAAAGTAGGCATCAAGGAGCGCAGTTCCGCAGACTACGTTCTTGAGTTTCCCCATCCCTGAAGCCTCACCTTCGCTTACAAAAGTAGATCTTACGATTTGATTTTGGGACAAATAAGCGTACCAAAATGGGCCATTTCTCGGCCAAGCATCGAGTACGCCGCCGACTTGTTAGCATCTTACTGTGGGGTAGATTTTTAAGTGGTCGAAATGCAACCGATTTTAGAAAACGTTGAATTTGTGGCCGCAAAAAACTAGGGCGAAAACTTCTGTCCTACTTATCGTTTCGTCATTTTAGGATCTTGCGAAGATGTTGAGAGGTGCGCAATTCCAAGACTCCTCATGACATTTCTGGATTGACTAGAACGTGTTCTAACTTAGATATTCCGCCCATGAAAAAGTTACACCTGAATCTATCAGTCGTTCTCTTGTTGGTTGCCTCATGCGGGCTTCTTGGCGCTTGTACTAGCTCTGAGCCAAGTCATACAGGAGAGCCGGTGGGTGACCCATCGACCACAACAGAACCCTCCGAGCCACAAAATAATGGTACTACGCCCGGTGATGATACTGAAACTGAGCCAGAGGTGGAGCAAGCCGAGCCCATCGAAGTGAATGTTGAGCCAGGCTGTAACCCCATCGCGTCGACTCGTGAATGTTTGTTTCCTATCCCGAGCCGATTTTTTGAGCGAGAGGATATCTCGTCACCCACAGGTGTTCGCTGGGACTATAAGCAAGAGGGCCTCGCGCTTCCTACCGGTGAAATGCCGGTCAACTTTGACCGCTACAACCGCGCAGATGGCGCCTCGCCGGCCATGCCGATTCTTCTGCACTTTGGTGTCGATGTTGCGCCTGAGTTTTTGATTGATCAATCCAATATTGGAGACTCTCTCTCCGATGAACAGAAAGTCCACCTGATCGATCTGACCACCGGTGATTCACTTCCTTTTATGTTGGAGATGGATGCGAACCTGCGAGACTTAAGTGATGTTGAAGACCGCTTTGCCTTGATTGTTCGTCCCATGAAGCCAATGTCCATGGGTCACCGCCATGCAGTGGTGATTGAAAAAGGCTTATTGGATGTTGACGGCCAGCCGTTGCCTGAGTCACCTGGCTTTATCGCGCTAAGAGATAATCGCCCGTCGAACAATGAAGCGCTTGAAGCACACCGCGCATCTTACGAAGAGCTTTTTACGACACTTGAAAACTACGGCCACGAGCGCTCCGGCTTATTCCTAGCTTGGGATTTTGCTGTAGCAAGTGAAGAGCATCTTCTTGGTCCTGTTCAATCGATGCGCGACCAAGCACTCGCTTATGTCGATGCAAACGGTTTCTCTTATCAAATCGAGTCCATTGAGCGGGACATCAACGAAAATATGTCGATGATTGTTAAAGGCACGTTTGATGTACCGTGCTTTCTCACAGAGACCAACGAGCTTGTTTATGCTGAAGACGGTACCCCCGTGATGCAGGGCATGTGTAATTACCCCTTCACGATGGGTGCGCCGGCCGTTGCCAACGAAAAAGGAAACTTACGATTCACGTTGATTGGTCACGGTATTTTTGGTGAAGGTTGGGGCTATATCAGCGACCACCCGAATGCTTACGAGCGTACTCACCCAATGGCTCAGGCAACCGAGTCTGTGGTGATTGCTACCAACTGGATCGGTCTTTCTGGCGGCGATCGCAACTTGATTATCAGCGAGGTCGTTGGAGATTTAAACCGCTTGTCGGTGGTTACAGACCGCTTGCAACAGTCTCTTATCAATAACGTTATTTTGATGGAACTCACGATTCGCGCTCTTCAGTTTGACCCAGCACTGGAGGTTGCCCACGCGCCACTTATTGGCGACGAGAAGGTTGGATATTACGGAATCAGCTTAGGCGGGATTCAAGGAACGTCTCTCACGTCTTTATCCGATCGCATCGACCGAGCGATACTCGCGGTACCAGGCGGGGCTTGGTCAACAATGCTTCCGCGTTCGGTTGTCTATCAGCCCATCAAAATGTTTGTAGATCAGCTTTACCCAGATCCACTCACTCAGCTTGCCTTTGTTTCGTTTCTGCAAGGTATGTTTGATTTTACAGATCCTATCAACCTCTCGCATATGATGAAGCAAGAGGATGGTTCTTTGAAAGCGAAAGTAATTTTGCAAGAAGCCATTGGCGACTGCCAAGTGCCCAACCTAAACACCCGCATGTTGGCGAGAAATCTCGATTTGGTACAACTTACGCCGGCGGTTGAAGATGTTTGGGGGCTGGAGCAGTCTGATACTGGCCGCGGCGGGGCTTTGGTGCAGTTTACGTTGCCGGAAAATCTTGCTGAGTATTATCCACCAGATGAAGCAGTGGTTCCAGCTCAAGACAATGGCACCCATTCGGACGCTACATTCAGTGAGCCTGGTTTTAATCAAATCATCACTTTGATTCGTGATGGTGTGATCAGCCAAACTTGCGATGGTGCCTGCGACCCGGATTGATGCGGCGCTTTATTGCTCGTCCCAGAATTCTCGAAGGACCGCCAGAGGCTTTGCACCTTGGGGATCGAGGCCCTTCTTTTGGCGCAGGTTCTCCTGGGGCATGTTGCTGCCGTATCCGAATTTCCAGACCAAGTTGCCCTGGCTGCGTTTTGCCTCAACTCCGGCAGTGATCGTGGCCATCCTTTGCCTCCTCGCGCCTTGAAAAACAGATTAAGCAGGAATGTGTATAGACCAGGCTTATTCTTCAATACTTGCCGCCGCGGGTGTGCTCTCTTGCTCGGTGGCCAACTCGTGCCAAACCAGCAGCCAATTTGTCTGTGTTACTTGGTGACGAAAGAGGTGCAAGCGTACATTCGTAGGGCGCATCACATAGGTGAAGGTGTAGCTTACTTCCATGTTCAGCACGCCTTTAAGAATACCTTCTTGAAACGGGCGGTAAACAATGCGGTTGTTGGTGCAAGGCGCCACGTCGGTAAAAAAATGCCGACCCATGACTTCTTCGGCTTTGTATCCAGAAAGTTTCGACTCACCCTTTGAGTAGAAGATAATATTACCCTCGTCATCAAGCTCAATCACACCCAGTGGTAAATCGTGGATTTTATCCTTATCCATCATGGGAATCTCGTCGGCAATGCCTCCTTGCAAGGATGAAAACCGTTCAAGATCGGATAGGGCATAACGCCGGTGACCGCCTGCAGTCTTGACGCAGGGTAAGAGTCCTTCGTCGGTCCAGCGCTTTACTGTGGATACCGCGACTTTAAGAATAGCAGCGGCCTTTTGGCTACTAAGAAGCTCTTCACTCATGATGACTCTTTTTCATTGTTTAAAGACTCTTGGCGTTCGGCGTAGAGAGCGCAGAGTTGTTCTTCAAGATTGCGAACCATGAGGATGATATCGCGCGCATCACTGACGCCCAGAGCCTCTTGCAGCTCCTCTTTCTCTTTGTACAAAGAGTGGAGCTGTGCGTTGAGCTCTTCAATGGTCTGCTGCTTCTTCATCGTACTTCAGTCACCATGCTTACGTGTTTAACCCCAATTCAAGGTTTTATAGCGGGGAGTGCTTGTGGTTCCAAAGGAAAAGATGTTCCTTGAATTCTCGCTTCAATGCCTCCTGGAAGAGAGCTGAAAACCCAATGATTACAGCTGCTTGGGTTTGGGTGTGATTTAGACGAAACACCGCTGCACTTTTCCCGATAATGCCAGCGTGTGGAGGAAATCTTGTAGATGAGCCCGCCGCCCCTTAACCGTCGACCCTGGAGAGTAGGATGCGTTTAGCCAGTGCACATGTAGCCACCGAAACAAGAGCCTTACCTGTAGCTCCCCAGTCAACTCTGCCGGGGGTTGCTAGCCAAGCTTCAGAACCTTCTTTCAGGGCCGCCAACGACAGCTTTGAACGCGTAGGTCGTATCAATTATAGGTCAACCAACGGCTTTGGTACCGAGCAATTGCAAGTGATTGCCGACGGTGCACCCCAACCTATTCGAGGCGAGTGGATTTATGCATCCGATGTGAAACCAGCACTGGCTCTAATCGACTCGATATTAAGCGGCGATACATCGCTTAGCGTGGAAGAAACGACGAAGCCTTGGTTCTGTGGTCTGTTTTTCAAACGTTGCCCCGGGTTTCGGGAGGCTATTCGCGGCGACTTGCTGAAATTATCTCGCAGTCCGCTTGGCCGACAACTTCTGCGTGAAATAGCTGAGCATACTAAGCCCGTTGTGATTCGGCCCACCACGAGCACCAAGGGCGGCCTGGTAGAGCCACTCAATGAAAGCAAAGCACGTCGAACTCCTCGCAAACAAGGCGAAGGGTCCGGCTCGGTGGTGCATATTCCAAACGACCTTAAAGATGACACCTTTGTGGTTTATCGGAGCCCGGGGTTTGACTATGACACAGGGCGCATGCGCAGCGGCATGGACCCATCCACCGACGACGAAATCGCACAGCCGCGATTTATCATCTTGGGACACGAACTTGTGCATGTTTACCGAGCACAGCGGGGGCAGCTCACACCTAAAGGTTACCACCGAAGAGATGCCTACCATAATCAAGAAGAGTTCGAGACCATTGCCGGTGAATCGAGGTTCACAGAGAACAGATTGAGAAGAGCTCATGGATTACCAAATCGCTACGGTCATTTTCATCACCGCCAATAAAACGAACTCCGCTGCTCAAGCTGCGGCAGTCCGTCGTGCGTGATTCTAGATTCGCCTCCCGTCCGGGTTCGATGTAAGAATTGAACCCAATAAATCCAACTGAGGATTTTGGGGAGATCTCGAATGCATCATTCTCTTTATCTGCTGGTCGTATTAGCGTTTACCCTTTGTACTGGATGCAGTGAGTCCGGTACTGCCCAAGCAACTGATCCAAGTACGCCCGCTGATCTGGCCGACCCCTCGGACGTAACAGAGGCGAGTGCGCCCTCCGATGATCCCGAGCTAGACAGCGATGGCGACGGCCTATCGGATGAAGATGACCCATGCCCGGAGAGCACCAACAATTCAGACACGGATGGAGATGGGGTGTGCGATACCGATGATGCCTGTCCAGAAAACGCTGAAGAATCTGTAGACAGCGACAATGATGGCTTTTGCGATGGTGAGGATGATTGCCCCCAAGACCCAGCCGGTGCAACCGACTCCAATAACGATGGAGAGTGTAACGAAAACGATGACAGCGATGGCGACGGTATCAGTGACGGCGAAGAGCTTGTCTACGGTGAAGATTGCGGCGTTTCCAACCCTTACCAAGCCGACACCGACTTGGATGGCATCAACGATATTGATGATCCTTATCCACGGGACCCTTGGCGCGAGTTTATCTTGTTTCGCAATGATGCCGGCACCATCGACCTGATGCTTTCTAACCGTGATGGCACTTTTGAAGAGCCTGTTCAGGTGGGGCTTGAATATGGCGGCACAGGAATCGACACCTACCGTTATGTTCAATTCGCAATTTCAGATTTTGATGACAATGGTCGAATGGATTTCATTGCCCTTGCAGATCCAAATCCAAACGACGACATCACGGTGTATGATGTGTGGTGGTTTTGGAGAACGAAATCAGATGAGCTAGAGCAGCGCCTTGTTGGGCAAACGCAACGTGTCCCTTTTAGCACCATTGCAGACTTGGATAATGACGAGGTTGTCGACTTGATAGGCTTAGAAGTAAGCAGGCCAAATTTCATCGAGTCCATTGTTCAGCATTTTTACAGCAACCAAAGAAACATCGATACGGCGACGTGTTTTGCTACCGACGAGCCTCTAAACCCCGAAGGCTGTGCTTTCGTGGTTCGTGAAGCTTTGGATGTGACTTCTTGGGTGGAAGGGCAGTGGAGCTATCGCCAATCAAGAGATGCGGTGGATGTAAATGGCGATGGTAACCGCGATATTGCTATTTTGAGAATCAGCAGCGGCGGCAACTCGGCGAATGTACCTATTACGGTATTGTTTGGGCGAGGCGATGGTACCTTTGAACCGCCATCTGATCCTCTCTTTACCCACAATAGCCAAACCTGTGGCGCTTCGCCCGCGAATGCCATTCTATTTGGAGATTTCGATCTCGATGGGGTCGGCGATATTATCACGGGTCTAGACGATGATGGAGATGCCGGGAGCGCTTGGTTTTACCCAGGCACCCAGCTCAATTCTATTTACGGAGTAGACCTGGAAATGTGCCGCGAGGCATTTGATATTAATCCGGCCGAGGAATCAGGCGGAGAGCATGCGGGAGTAGGCGGTTCTGCCCAGAACTTCGATTTCGATTTCGACGGTAAACAAGATGTCATTGTGGGGTACAATTATCTCTTGGCATGGTCGGCGCCGTCGAAGACTGTGATCCTCTTCGGTACCGGCGATGGGTATTTTAGCGAACCGGTGTTGGTGCGTGATTACCCAGCCAGCAATTATGCCAATGCCTTTGCTGTACCTAAGCGAGTATGCGCCCGCTTTCCCATTGACTGAAGGCCGGGCCTCCTGGAGCAAACGAGTACCTACCCGTGAGTCGATGCTTTTCGCTATACATCTTCCAAAGCTTCTGGTTTACCCCGCCTGCCCTAATAAAAAAATAGACAAGGTCCTTCTACCCCGAGACCACGCTTGAGAGCTGGCTTTGGGAGGTTCAACTTAGAGATGACCTTGTGTTTTGGAGAATTCAAAATGACTCGTTCTGCGCTTTCTTGTGTGTTGCTCACACTTCTTACTGCCGGTTGTGCCAAAGATACCCTGCAGCAGTTATGCGTCTCTGAAGAAAATACTTTCGATATTGAACAGGTTTCAAACCTCGAAGATGCTTGGGGATGGCTCGGTTTACGAGATGCCATCAATCTGGAATTCGACACATCTGCTTTGGACCAAACAGGCAGCTGGAGAATCAGCTCGGTGGAGGTGTTGGTCTTGGTGGCGGAATCAGAGTTCAACTCTTTGCCGGCCCAACTGGACCTTGAGCTTGAAGTTTATGATGCTCCAGATCCTGCAGCGGCGACGCCATGGGCGGTTCGACAAGTGCTCGATAAGAATGCTCTTGAATGGGAGCGGGTTGTTTTACCTGCACCGCCTAGCGGACCCGTGGACGAACTCAGCGGTCTCTTTCCCACGGAGCAGGTGCAGTATCAGGCTTGGTGGTCATTTGATTTTTCGTCGATTATTCCGGAGACCGGTATGACTTCGCCATCATTCAGCGTTGCCGTACACTGGCCAACTTCTTCTTACCCAACGCTTGGTTATTCTGAGTTCAACCGGCCCTGTAGCGGGAATTGGACCAACTATGACCGTTCGCAACCAACTCACGGCTATACCGGTGCAGGATGGGGCAACAATGGGGAGCGATTTGGCTCCGATGTTTGTAACTGGCCCATGTTTAAGGTCAACGTTGAAAAAAGAGAGACGTCCAACGTCTGTCCTTAATCTCTCTCTGCAAATCCCCCGGCGAATCCTCCAAGCACCCTGGCTTGTCTGACTGCTTTGTGATGTTTATCCACTGAGGATCTGTTACGAACGATGACCTCAGGGACCACGCCGCGGTTCAGTATGCGGCTCATGTTGTGTATTCCCATTTTGAAGGCAACCCAATCGATGGGTGCTCTCTCAAATTAGATGTTGAATAGATAAATTTACGAGCTGGGGAGATATTGAATGAATCAAGTTATGTCTATTGTGTTGTGCTTAGCTATGGCTCTTTTGGCCGCTTGCAAGAGCGCTGACGATGCTGGCGTCGATCAGACGGTAGACACTCCCACAGCCTTTGAGTTACCGGTTGTTGAACACGTGGTGATCATCGGCATCGATGGTATGGGCGGACTCTTCTTTGAAGGGCCAACAACACCCACTTTGGATAAATTGATGCTGGAGGCTGCCTATTCGTTAACGATGCAAAATGTCTTACCGACCTCAAGCAGTACCAATTGGATGAGCATGGTTAATGGGCAAGGCACCGATGGTCATGGCGTCTATTCGAATGGTTGGTCGGTGGGCGAGTCAGCTCCAGAGGATACCATTGTAAAAATTCTTAGAGATCAACGCCCGGACTCAACGATTGGTGTGTTTCATGACTGGGGCGACTTTGGGCGGCTCGTTGAAGACAATGTTGCCGATATCAAAGAAGATCCCGGCGATGAAAATGAAACTGCTGCGGCGGCTATCGACTTCATAAAAAACACGAAGCCCACCTTGACCTTTATCCATTTAGACCACGTTGACCATGCCGGCCATGCTACCGGGTGGGTGAAGAACAACGACGATTGCTTGATTCCTGGGGGCTGTCCTTACGTCGAGGCAGTAGAAGACGCAGATGCATTGGTTTCGGAGATTCTTACGGCCATTGAGGATGCTGGAATTCAGGATAAAACCGCGGTTCTCATTTCCGCAGATCATGGCGGTATGTTTTTAGGTCACGGTGGAGACACTTACGATGAGCGCTGTATCCCGTTTATCGTCATGGGCCCCGGGGTCAAGCCAGGGCTCATCACCAGGACGCCGCGCATTTTTGATATCCCAGCCACGGCCGCAGCTTTGTTGGGCTTAGACACCCCGGATGCGTGGGTGGGTCGCCCAGTACTAGATGCCTTTCAAGGTTACGTCTTGCCGCAGTCTCAAAATGAACTGATAGACTATCAGTTGATTCAGGATTACACCCGTCTCTACGATGATACCGGAAGCGGGGCGAACGAGGACTTAAGCCTTTGGCGCCCAGTTGTGCCCGATGGTTACCATGCCTTGGGCGATGTAGCGGTGTCTGGAAGCCGTGACGCGCCTTCTTTTAGCGTTCCGGTGATCAAAGAGAGCGCCTTAGCATTGGTAGAGCCTATCGGTTACGAACTCTTATGGAGTGATGAGGGCAGCGGGAGTGATAGTGAGGATTCAGGTAAGGGAATCTCTTTGTGGCACGGCATCGCGCCGGCAGGTTATACCTGTTTAGGAGTTTATGCTTTCACGGGATACACACAAATACCCAATACGAATGCTACGCGATGCATTCACGACGATTACTTGGTTGCAGGTGAGCGCAGTATGATTTGGACGGATGCCGGATCGGGTGCAGACCTTGATGCAGCGATTTGGTCCTGCCAGGCCAATACAGATGAACAGGTTGCTACCCACACGTTTATTTCACGTCGCAGCGCTCTAGATGGCGGAATGGATTTGTGCCGCAGTTTGACGGCCTCAGGGTTACGTTTGGTGTCCGGCGCGCAATAGCACCATTGGATTTCGTGGCTTAAGGAAGAGTGCGAACCACTCGAAAGCCCAACGCATTGTATTTTCCATCCGGAGAGTGGGGAGAGCGGCTGGCCGAGCGGGCATCGCGAACGAAAGAGTTTTCATCGCCGCCTCTTTTGACTCGGTCATCTCCTCGTAGGGGCCCTTCAATCTTGGACGATCGAGCTATTTGGTTGCAGCCGTTGACGACATCACCGTTGTTGTTTATGAGAAACGAGTTGTACCAATCCCAAACCCACTCCGCCACGTTCCCATTCATAGCGTAGAGACCCCAGACGTTGGGGGTCTCTGTCTCGGGGCTGGATTCGGACTGTGTTTAAACTCTAATAATATTAACAAAGCACATCTCATGCTTGATACAAGGCTTTCGCGGATAAAGAGACTGCTGAAAGCGTTGACAATACAAACAGGATTGTCGGCTACTTCATATTCAGCTCAACCGCAGGCTCGCCAGACGCAAACTCGGCCCCGAGATACGATTGGAAGGCTTCGTCACCCATAAGCTCCAATTTAAAAAATGAAACAACAAAAATGTTCAGTAAACGATTGAACTCCGCCATGGGAAATACCTCTTCGGTGCAAGTAGCATTGTAGGGGTCGATTAAGTCTCCGGCGCCCATGTTTTCCCAGTTCTCCTTGGCGAAGCCCGTATCAATCAAGAAATCACCAATGTCGCATACATTGGTAAAATGTGTGTGGTTTGCTCCGCTAATAGCAACTTTATAGAGAGCGGGGGCTTGCGTGATTTGTGAAAAGGCAATGTCGTTATTTTCTATAGGCACCGAGATATCCTCTGTGCCTCCGACAAGCATGGTGGGTATGGTGATATTGCCGAGTTGCTCAGCCGAGAACCCGCCATTTTCGCTTTCGCGCTCATCCTCTTGGATCTCTCTATCGATTACAGCTGACATCGGTACGATAGCCTTCACACGGGGGTCGGCTTCAGCGCCAGCCCAGCCAGTAGCAGAGCCGATTACGGTCATGCCACCAAAAGAGTGGCCTAGAGCGCCAAGCAATTCGGGATCGATTCGATTGTAGAAAATGTCATCGGCGTCTGCGCTGCGGTTAAGCATGGTGTCGATCACAAAACTTAAGTCAGGTACCCGGTTGCTTGCCGCTGCATCGAATGTATCGGTGAACGAGTTTTGTGCATTTCCTGTGTGCTCGGGCGCTGCAACAATAAAGCCGTGACTTGCCAAGGCTTCCATTAAAGCAATCGACTGCCGATTGATGCCCCCATAACCATGCGAGAATATCAGAAGTGCAAGAGAGTCCTGCCGCACTGCTACTTGGTCAAGGGCCACATCCGACTCCATGCCAAAAATTGCAGAAAGAGGATAAGTGGCGGCGGATGCGCCAGTCGTGGAAGCAGGGTCGGCTGGATACCAAACATCGATCACAAGGCTTCTGTCATTACGACTGGCATCGACCGCTTCGAACGTTAGGTAGCCCACTTGATTTGGGCCCAAGTCATCTGGTGTGTATTCAGGAAGCGAAGGTCCCGACGAACAAGCCGAAAAACTCAATACAAAACATAGAAGGATGGTCTGCGTAAGCATGCGTGTCATAAATGGAGGCTCCCCGATATTAAGCAGCGATGGTAGGCGACTTTGCCTATCAACGCCGTAAACATCCGGCAAGTACCCTTGTATGAATTCAAATGGAGGCGTTGGTTTAGAAAATTGCGGAAACCTCAACGGTTGGGTCGTTGTCACCTTGTCCGGAAAGTGCACCATGCAGACGATGAACCGCTTGTGAGACCGACGTAGCTGGAATGGTTCCCAGTACCCCGCTTTGAATGGCAGCTTGGTCAAGGCTGTCCCATGCCTTTGAGCACTCGCCGGTTAGCCGGTCCAGCTCGCCCCGGTAGGCTAAAACGAAAGTGAACCGGTGAGGTGTATTTAGATCCTCGAGAATGGTCGTTGCGCGTTCAATTTTGGCGCGCGCACTGGAGAGGTCTTTGAGCAAAAGCGATGTTGCGCCCATTAAGCCCAAGATGCTGGCCTCCCACTGAGGTGACTGAAGTGTCTTTGAAATTTCTAATGCTTCTTCAAGTGCGGCTAGGGCCAAATCGATCCGGCGCTCTTCATAATAAAGTTCTCCGCGTGAAAATAGGCAGGTCATCTTGCCCGGTAGATGACCTGCCAGTTCAAAAATGTCCTGCGCCTCGTCTAGGAGTGGCCTTGTTTGAACGTAACGCCCTTGGCGTAAATGAAGGATCCCAAGTTGCAAAAGCGTTGAAGCTTCAGATAACCGGTCTGCGTGCTCGCGGCTCACATGGAGTGAACGCTCAAGCGTTACGGATGCGAGTTCGTACTCTCCGCGTTGAATGAGTGCTTTCCCTAAAAGTGTTAGCGACCGGGCGGTGCGAAGAGGCAGGTTAAGTTTGACGAAAGTTTTTTCGGCAAGCTCTAAGCAATCCTCGGCACATTGGAGTCGCCCCTCTTCAATACGAAGTTGAGCTGCTTCCAGCAGTGCCTCAGCGTGCCACCGTTTGTCGTTGCACTTCTCGGCCGAGCCAAGGGTCCAATTGGTGGCAATGTTAGCGCGGTGAATTTGTCCTGTAATGCGAAGGGCGCCAGCTCGAATAATCTGAACCCGTAAGCGATTGATAGGGTTTAAGTTAGACTGCCTTAAAATCAGTTGTGCGAGCTCGATGATTTGTTCGGCCTGACCCTTTGTTTTTAATACCGTCACCGCGGCAAAGAAGGCTTGGCATGCCATTTTATTGTTGCCGCAAACCAAAGCGCGATTCATCGCTGTCATGAGATTCCCTATCTCTTCGGCTAGCCTTTGGAGTTTCAACTCAGCCTCTGGTTGGCTGAGCTGGTCAAGAGATTGCCGGCTCCCAAACTGTGCGTAATGATTTACAAATCGCTCGGCGACACTGTTGAAGGTTTGCTCATCGGTTTGAGAAATACCCTCTTCGTCTTGAATTGAATTTGGCTCAGATAGTTTATTCATGACAAAAAGTCTTACGGATTCAAACATGAAGAACCGGTTTTCACCATTTGGAGATTTCTCCATAAAGATGAGACATTTATCTTGTAAAGCTTGAAAGATATCTAGGAACCAAGGAGCTTTGCCCCACGCCTCAACGTCTACAACGGCTTCGGCAGCATCTAAGGTAAAACTGCCCGTGAATACGCTGCACTGGGCCAAGGCCATTTTTTCCCAGGGCTCCAAGAGCTTCCAAGACCAGTCAATGACACCGCCAAGTGTTGCTTGGCGTTCGGGGGTTTCTTGCTGAGGGTTTTGCAAAAACTCAAATCGTTCATTGAGCCGTGAGGCGATTCGAGCCGGTGAAAGAACGCGGATTCTTGCTGCTGCAAGTTCAATTGCCAAGGATACACGGTCGAGCTTTTCCACGATTTCTTCAACGTCGGCACGATTCGCTGGCGTTATCTTAAAGTCAGGTCGACATTTTTTTGCCCGGCGTTCAAAGAGCTCAATGGCATCTTCTTTGGTAAGTGGCTTGAGGAAGAATACATTTTCGCCTTCGATCTTCAGACGCTCCCGGCTGGTTATAAGAAAACGAGTGTTGGGGGTTTGGTGCATCCAGTTTTTGAGCGCCGTGGCTAAAGTCTCTACGAGTTGCTCCACGTTATCCAAAATGACCAAGCAATCACCCTTGGCTTTGAGGAGTTTGCAAATCGTATGGTCACTCTTGTCGCTGCCTGGTCTTGCTCCAAAAGTCTCGCCAAGTTGCTGATACATCTCTTCTGAACTCTGAGCCTTTGAGAGGTCTACAAACCAGACTCCACCGGTCCAAAGACCAAGTGTTTGACGACCGATTTCCTGCGAGAGCCTCGTCTTTCCAATACCTCCAGCTCCGAGAAGAGTTACGAACCCATCCGTGTTCTGGAGGGAGTCGATGACGGTCTCTTGCTCCTGGCCGCGGCCTACAAAGTCATTAAGTCGTGTCGCTAGATTGGTTTGTTTACTTTGGGTTGTGCGTGCCCCTGGGAAGGCGCGCGGTGCATGAGTTTGGAGGTTGAGTTGAATCAATTCCTCGCGTTCACGCATGCCTTTGAGCTGGAATTCACCGAAGCTCTGGTATTCAATACCGGTCAGTTCGTGTTTGACCAGACCCCACGTTGCTCGTGAGAGTAAAATTTGACCTCCGTGCGCCGCATCTGAAACCCGAGCCGCTCGATTCACCGATGGTCCGAAATAATCCATTCGTCCCGTTGTAGGATCTCGGTGGCTGCTTACGGGGCCGGTGTGAATTCCCATTCGAACGCGAAGGCCACGGATGGGAGAGCTGCAGTGGGAAAGGTCCTGATAGACGGTGTCGCCGATGAGGCGATGGGGCCAGGGCGCGCGGTCGAGTTTGTTTTGAATATCCATGCAAAACTCCGCAGCTTTGGCGGGTTGAGAGAACGCAACCATAAAGGCGTCCCCCTCAGTCTTCACTTCATAGCCACTAAATTTCGCGATGCCGCGACGAAATATTTCTTGATGCATATTGAGAACCGGTGCGAAGTCTTCGCCGTACCGTTCCCATAGAGCGGAGGATCCTTCGATGTCAGTAAAAACCAGGGTCACGGTTCCGGTGGGGGCAGCTCCGCGGCAATCATCATGACTTGCCAACTCACCCGCTGAATAGTTCCATGGCGTAAGGCCGGACTCCGATTTGTTCACTCTTGCTGACATCACTCTCTCCCCTGGTGCGTCGTGGTTTCTTGTCTTCGTATGAACTACTGCAAGCCTGATGCCATAAGGCTTTGAACCGTTTTAGGTCAAAATGGGACGCTGAGTGTGATCTGGATCACGTGTTGCGGTCGTTAGGGTAAATGGATCGTCAGGACTTCGTCGTCTTAGAGGCGCGGTGTCGGGATGACCAAGGTTTGCGACCTATTTTGAGATTTATAAAGTAGGCGCATGTCACACGGTGTCGGTACGATGAAGATAGGAGCTGATAGATTTCGGAGAAAGATGGGCATAATGCGTGAACGATTGTTTCTTCGAAAACCTCCAGAATACTTCTAAGGCTCTAACATTACTGTGTTTTCGTATCTGTCGTGCGAATCATTGATTTCCCCGCAGGTAAGAGCTTCTCTCGTCGGAAATCTGACGGCGGACGGACTAATCGTTTAGAATGAAATGATTCGTTTTGGGAAGCGGGGACTTAATAGGGAAGTAAATACAAATACGAGAATTTAGCTCAGCTATACAATTGGTGATTTATTGTTTTTCCTACTTGAACTTTCGGGTTGAGCTGATCAATAAGGGCGCTCACATTCAAGGGGGTTTTACGTGCCAAGATTAGTAGACGAAAAGATTGAAGAATACGCGTTGGCTCACTCAACCCCGGAGCATGCTCTCTTTAAAGAGCTTCGCGACGAGACCTACGCGAATATGGAATGCCCTCAGATGATTGCGGGCCACTTGGTGGGCAGCTTTCTACAAATGATGATTCGCAGCAGCGGTGCAAAACGAATCGTCGAAGTAGGTACGTTTACGGGTTACAGCTCCATGAAGATGGCAGAGGTACTCCCTGAAGACGGCGAATTGATTACTCTTGAGTATGACCCAAAGCATGCAGACATGGCGCGCCGGTATTTTCAGCGATGCCCATGGGGTGACAAAATCACTTTAATGCAGGGAACCGCACTTGAGTCATTGCCACAAATTAAAGGCCCTATCGATCTCAGCTTTATTGATGCAGATAAAGTGAACTACATGAGTTACTACAATCACCTTGTAGAAATAACGCGGCCGGGCGGCTTCATCATGCTTGATAACGCGCTCTGGAGTGGGGCGGTTTTAGAGCCCGTTGAAGAGTCTGATCACGCGTTAGCACGTATGAATTCGCTCGTATTCGATGACCCACGCGTTCATAACTTACTCTTACCGGTTCGCGACGGAATCATGATCGCACAAAAGCACGCCTGACTTATTCTTCGTCAGTGGCGGTGAGTGATTTGACCAAACTGACTAAAGCTTGGTGCTGAGACTCGTCTAGGTTCGTCGCATCCTCAAAAAGCTTTCGTAGATGTGTTCGTTGTGTGTCGGTGAGTGAAGCGGTTTGCAATGCCATCTTCATCCGCACATCGCTTAATAAAAAACGGTTAAAGAGTTCGGGGTCGGCCGGCTTAAGTATCCATGTGGGTGTTGGAAAGTCGGGTGATTCATGGTGATGGTCGTCTGAATCCGAGCAACTCATAAAAACAGTGGTCTGATTGAATCTGTCGAGGTCGAAACGTCGGCAGGCGTTAAGCATTTCAAATCCGTCTATTCCAGGCAGGTGAACATCCACGACCGCGTAAAGAATGCCAGGGTGCTTCTTAAAGAGCTCCAGCCCCTCTTCGCCGGTTTTGGCTTCTAAGACCTCTACCAAGATATTACCTTGTTTATCTGTTCCCACTTTGCGAAAAGGTTGGCGGCAAATCTCGGAATCATCAACAACAAGCAGTTTCGGCTTAGGCATAGTTCTCCCCAATCACTGAGGGTCTATTGAATCAGGGTTTGTCTATGGATGGTAGAAATTTCTAAGAACCGATTGTTACCAGCGCTGACCTTTGGACGCGATGGAATTTTTTTCTTGAAGGGCTTGTGGGCCAAGTGTCGAGCGTAGGTGCTCAAGGCATGGGTGCTTGAGTACATCTTGTACAATCTTGAGGGTGTTTGAAAATGGCTCAGCTCCGTTTAGCAGTACTGTAGGGTAATGTTGTCCGTGAAGTGTACCCAGCGGATTTTTGTCGCATTCCCAGCTGTGGCTTGGAAGGAGGCCCTGCTTGCGAACCCATTTTACGATGCCGTGTTCGGATGAATAGAACTCGAGGGAAACAACTTCCTGCCCTTTTTCTAGTTCAATTGTTAAAGCTTCACCAACAAAGTCAGGCCGCCAAGTGTGTTCGTAAATGACACGTTTGCGACCTTTGGGGAGCATGACCTCATCTAAACGTTTCATGCCCTTACTATGACCTTGTCGAGCATAATCTGATGTGATCTCGGTCACAGGCCGACAAAAAAATGTACATTCGCGCTTGCCTTAAATGTTCGATAGTACGAGACAAGTTGAATGATAGCAGCGGTTTATCGACTAAGAATGAACGTTGCTGAGGAGATCATGGGAAAGCAGAAAATGCCAAGCACAGGTGCGTTGCGTATGCTGAAGGCTGCCGGCGTGGATTTTGAAATTCATCGGTATAAATATGAAGCCCGTGGGGGTACTCAGGTGTCGGCCCGAGAGCTGAAGGTAGAGCAACACTCAGTCATCAAAACCTTGGTCATGGAAGACCATCTCGCCAATCCAATGATTGTCTTAATGCATGGGGACAAGGAAGTGTCGACCCGTGCGTTGGCGCGCCATCTCGGGGTAAAAAATGTAAATGCCTCAAAGCCGGAGACAGCTCAAAAGCACAGTGGCTATCTCGTTGGCGGAACGTCTCCTTTTGGAACTCGAAAGAGGCTGCCCATTTATACGCAAGAGAGTATCTTCGAGCTTGGCTTGATTTACATCAATGGCGGTCAGCGAGGACTCTTGGTTTCCATCGACCCGGCGGTTTTGGAGTCTCTTTTAAAGGTCGAACGCGTCTCGGTGGCGCAAGGAGCAAGCCCTGACTGAAGCTTAAGGCGAACTGGGCTCCATACACTCCACCCGAGCATAAGTGACTCGATTGGCCATGACTTCAAATGACATTGAGCTGGCCTCGCCCCAACCAAGCATGGGTGTACAGCTCTGGGGTAAGTTGAGATGGTTGAGTGTGTAGCGGCTGGGAGCAAGATTTACAAAGACCCCGCCGCCATTGACACCATTGCTGATTGAAAAAGCAAAATCTCGGCTGACGCATAAGAACTCCTTCAAAAACGGGGCTAACATGATCGTGGTGCCAACTATTTTTACAGCACCTGTGAGAGATAGAGAAATGGGGTTCCAAGGATTCGGTTCTTTGTTGCTCTTGGGGCGTTGTTCGATAAGATCTCTAATGTGGGCTAGGTGATAAGGAATTTTATGACAACACTTCGTAGCACTTCGAATCAGCTCTTGATGGCATCGGTATTGTTTATGTCGATAAACTTTAGCGCAACGCGTGCCGAGGCGCATGGGGGACTTGGACATATCCAAGTGACCGCGTGGGCGGCCGAAAACTTACCTGAAGGGGAGCTTCGTACTTTCCTTGCCAATGAGCATGTTTTTAACTCTCTGCTCTTTGGCGCGGCCTACCCCGATATTGGATATTATCCAGGACTCAAATACCCCGAGCTGGCGCGGCAGTTTGCAGAGTATAGCCACTGGCCACCTTTTATCGAATCCTTTGCTCAGTGGGTCCGCGAGAATGATCCGCCGCCTTGGAGAACCCTTGAATCACGTAAGCGCATCGCGTTTTTACTGGGTTGCGCTGCTCACGGATACCAAGATGAGGTCTTTGACTCTCTCTTTTTGGACCAAGTTGGTCATCACGATGGCCAGGGGCAATCCGAGGCAGATCCAGCCTCCGATGGCTTTTTGGTGATGGACCTTTTGCTGGCTACCGTCCCAGATGGAGACATTCCAGTAGATGCGCTCATAAGCCTTTACAATGCTTCGGGTGTGTTTGACGAAGAGATTGTTGAAGACCACCTTCTATCATCTATGAAGACCATGACCGATCTATACATCGATGAAGACGCGGGTCCTCTCTTAGCAACAGTTGCGACCAACGGCCTACTCGATGATCTGATTTGGACACGAGACAACTATATGAATCCGGATATTCCCGGCAGCCTGCATTCAGAAATTTATCCAACCATGTTTTATATGGAGGGCCTCTGGAAGAGGATGCACGGGGATTACTCCGATTCGGATGTCGTGATGTTTTCTTTTCCAGAGTCTTCGAGAAGACTTCGTAGTCATGATGCCAGCGCTCCCGACAGTTGGGTGTCGTATTTGTTTTCAAGTGGCATTGCCCAGGAAGAGTTGACAGCTACATGGAAAGACAGCTCCGGCGATGAAGTCGGGTTTGACCAGCGAAGTCACGCATGGGGCGGCAATTGGACACGTCTCATGCGCCTGAAGCCTACCGAGAATCTTGTACCGGGCGGGTATTATACGAGTACTATCAGCGGGACCGTAAGCGGCGTGGGTGATAAGAGCTGGAGCATCGACCACAACATTGAATTCCAAGTGAACTGTAGAGACGACAACATGGACCTTTGTGGGGATACGCCTGTGCTTGAACCGGCAAAGCTTGACGGTGCGGAGGCTTTCCGCGCTGAATGGGTGGAGTTTGTCGAAGACGCATCTGACTCTGCCGACGATCTTGACGAGACCTCGGGTTGCTCGGCCTCAAATCGGGCCCCTTTGGAACTTCTTTTACTGGTATTCACGGTTTACCTCTTGAGGCGCAAGCAAAGATTACTTGATTAGATTGACCAAGATTTCGTCTTTCCAACCAACTTGCCTATAGTTTAGAAGTAAGGAACTAAGCGAGTGAACTGGTCGAATCGAAAAACAACAGAATTCTCCGAGCAAGTCCGGCAAGCCATCGACCGGCAACGCCAGACGCTCGCTGATACAGTCCTTAAGATACGGGTGATTGGGGCTCTGGTGTGGTTGGGCTTGAGTCTTCTCTTCAGTGCTCTCTCCGAGCTCTCCAGCTATCGCCAACAAATACCTTACCTACTGGTCTACCTTGCGCTCGCAGCAACTGTTTTATTTTGCTACCGAAAATATTCAGGCATCCGAGTTCCGTCGACTCTTTTTCTCGCGGTGGTGGACCTACCTTTTGCACTTTGGATGCAGTACGAACTTGCGATTGAAACCGGTCGGCACGTTCGATCATTTGGCGTGGCCATGGCGCTTATTCTCGTTATTTTACTCATCGCGATATTAACGCTTCGGCGCACGACGATTGCCGCAGTGACCATTGCGGGCATCGGCTCGTTGGTTTACCTCGAAGCTGCTATCGATTTCCCCACCCAATTTATTTTAACAGATGCCTTACTCATCTTTTTTGCTGGCGGCATCGGTATGATGACCGTGGCCTATCAGCACCGTTTGATTCATCGGATTCACTTTGAGGAGGAGGCGCGTTCACGACTTGCGCGCTATTTTTCTCCGGCGGTAGCGGCCCAGATTGCCCAGGAGGGTACTGAAAGTCGGCGGTGTCATATCACTGTTCTTTTCGCGGATATTCGGGGTTTTACCAAGCTGGCTGAGACCATGGATCCTGGTACTTTGGTGACTCACCTCAATGAGTACTTCGAAGCGATGGTCACTATCATTTTCGCCCACGGGGGAACCTTGGATAAATTTATGGGCGATGGAATCCTGGCTTATTTTGGGGGGCATAACGAAGACCAGAACAGCGCCACATCGGCCGTAGCTTGTGCCATGGGCATGTTGAACGAACTTGCAGAACTCAACACACTTAGGAGCAGTCGCGGTGAAGCAGAGTTTTCGGTGGGCATTGGGATTCACAGTGGCCCTGCGGTCCTGGGGGATGTTGGTTCAGCTGAGCGCCGGGATTACACGGTGATCGGTGATACGGTCAATCTGACGGCCCGCATTGAGCAGTTGACGAAGGATCAGAAAACACCGATCTTGGTCTCTGATGAAACGAGGCTTCGTTCTGGTGAAGCTTTTCATTGGCGCTCGGTGGCAAAAGTTCCGATTCGAGGCCGGGAGCAACCCGTGGTGCTTTATTGCCCGCTGGAAGAAGCACCCAGCGAGTCGTAGGCTAGATCCGCCAATAGCGCTTTTCATTGGCCGTACCTTGCGCTAATTGCGGGCATGGCAAGAAACCTCTTTTTACCGACTGCTCTTTTGATGTCGGCGGCTGCATTGGCGGCGCCTTCTCTCTTCATTTGGGCGAAACCATCTATCGTTTGGCTGCTCGGCGTCATCATGTTTGGCATGGGGCTAACCCTTGAGGTGGATGACTTTAAGAAAGTGTGGGAGCACCGGCGGCTGGTACTGGCTGGGCTGACGATGCAGTACACGCTTATGCCTTTGCTTGCGGTCGCCTTGGGAGCGGCGCTTGGTTTACCCGATGAGATGGTTGTGGGGCTGGTGCTAGTGGGGGCTTGTCCGGGCGGGACCGCTTCCAATGTGATTGTCTATTTGGCCGGCGCTAATATCGCTCTTTCTGTTTGCATGACTCTTGCCTCAACCGTTCTTGCGCCGTTTCTCACGCCCTTGTGGGTCGATGCACTCGTTTCCCAAACTGTCGATGTGAATATGTGGGGCATGATGAAATCAGTATTCTGGATTGTCCTCTTCCCCGTTTTTGATGGTATTGTATTACGCCGATTTTTGGTTGGCCGCATCGACTCGGTGCTCCAGGTCTTCCCAGTGATCTCGATGGTTGCGATTAGTTTTGTGATCGGCATTATCGTGGCGCTTAATCAAACGATGCTTCTGACTTTCCCGTGGCTTGTGATGTTGGCGGTTATTCTACACAACCTCTCGGGACTATTTTTGGGCTACACAGCTGCAGGATTTCTTGGCTGCACTGAGCAAGACCGGCGAACCTTGGCCATCGAAGTGGGCATGCAAAATTCTGGCCTTGGGGTCTCTTTGGCGACCTCCTTTTTCAGCGCTGCCACCGCTTTACCTGGGGCAATTTTTAGCCTCTGGCACAATCTTTCCGGTATTGCCCTTGCGGGTTACTGGAGAGGGCGTGGCAAAGAGGGCTGAGAATCAGTTAATAGGTCAATAGATTCTTGTTCTCTTGGGATCGACTCGAAAAATCAATAAGCTCAAGTGTGAACCCAAGACAGACAGTTTGTGAACCCAGGAGTACCAATCTCTATCTGCAGCTTTTAGTTGTCGTATGGGCAGCTTGTGCTTTGCCCGGGCAGGTTTTCGCCCAAGCTCTGGTTATAGATGGTTCAACGGAGCAGCAAACGCTCTTGGGGCATCTCTACACGCTCGAGGACGAAGAAGGTCTCTTCACTCTTTCAGATGTCCAGTCACCCGTGCGTTCAGGGCTTTGGAAGATCGCTGACAAAGAGGTTCCCCAATTTGGGCTCAGTGAGTCAGCATACTGGCTACGTTTTGACTTTCGCGTAAGGACACCCTTGGCCAAGACATGGGTCTTGGAGTTGGGGCACCCTTATTTAGACCAAATTGATTTTTACCAAGTCGATGCGGATGGCGGGGTGCTGCACTTAGGCGGCGGCGATATACTGCCGTTTAACAACCGAGCAATTCTACATCACAATTTTGTTTTCCCACTCGAGACCTCCTACGGAAAGACCTCCACTGTTCTTTTAAGGGTTGAATCCTCAAGCTCCATTCAGCTCCCATTAGCGGTTCTTACCTTGGACGCCTTGCGCAAGTCTGAGCGGGACTTTCGGCTGGTCATCGGCATGTTTTATGGGATTGTCTTACTCACTTTTTTTTACAATCTCTTTATTTATCTTCTTAATCGAGAGCGAAGCCATCTCTACTATTTGTTCTACGTACTCTCGCTTGGATGGGCGGCGGTCTGTGGCAATGGTATCTGGAGTGAGTTCTTCGTGCCGGACTCTCCTTACTGGGTTAACCAAGGCCTCTCTCTAGCTCTCATTACGCTTTCACTATTCGGAAACTTATTTACCTATTCTTTCTTGCAAATGCGTGAGCGCCTGCCTCGCTTGGCTCTAATAGCACGTGGCCTTACCTATTTGTCTTTGAGCCTTTTGGTCGGGGCCTTCGTTTTATCAAACCGCGTGGTTCTCATAAGCACCGTTGTGTTGGCTGTTTGTATGATTGTTGTTTGGATAACAGCGGCGCTCTGTGTGGTCCGGCAAGGGTATCACCCTGCACGTTATTACTTAGCATCGTGGGGCATGTTATTGATTGGAGAAGCTGTCCTCGTTTTAAAGACCGTAGGTTTGGTAGAGGCTAATGTTCTCACAAATTATGCATTTCAATTGGGAGCTGCAGCGGAAATTGTTCTGCTTTCCTTTGCCTTGGCAGACAAACTGCAGGTTCTCGAAAAAGAGAAAGACCATGCCGAAGCTGAGCAGCTCTTATCTGCCCATATTATGAATCGCTACCTCCCGCCTCAACTCGTAGATGAACTCTTGGCTAAAGAGATTACAATGGATGAAGCACCCCATAGCCGTAACATTACCATCCTATTTTCGGACTTGGCAGGATTTACGTCCACCTGTGAGCAGTATGGTGCAGAGGTCATCACGGAACTCTTGAATGATTACTTAAGTGTGATGAGTGATGTGATTTTTGAGCATGGCGGAACCATCGATAAATTTATTGGCGACGCGGTGATGGTCATCTTTGGGGCGCCTAAATCGATGAGTACTCAGGAGCAACGTGAGCGCTCGGTAAGCTGCGGTTTAGCGATGCAAGAGAAGATGCAGGTCTTTACAAAACGGTGTGCAGAGAAGGGTTATCCCGAGCTTTCGATGAGAATTGGGATTCATCAAGGCCCGGCGGTTGTCGGTAATTTCGGCTCAGACAAACGCGCCGACTATACGGCCATTGGTCACACTGTGAACATTGCGGCTCGGATAGAATCAGCGTGTGAGCCCGGTTCGGTTTATGTCTCTGGAGCCGTGGCTGAGGGTTTACTTCAAGAGACGGAATACGCCGGTGATTTTGAGCTTAAAGGGGTTAAGTCTCAAAAGCCGCTTTTTAAAGTTTTAGCCTAAGGGTTTGACGAGTGCGCAGGCGTGCGTAACTTTGAAATTGTTGCAGACAAGGCATCGCTTCTTGAATGCCTCCCATTGAAGCCTCAACACACTTCCTCTATAAGCCGCGACCCTTTCATAGAATATAAATGGAACCTGAATGACCTCTCTAAGCCCAGAAAATAAAATACACCTCAAAACACCGAGCGCCGAAGTGGTGTCGTCCTACCAAGTTCGCGTTCAAATTCCGCCTGAAAATGTTGATGAAGTTCTCCAAGCTGTTTTGCAAGTAGACTCGCTTCAGTACGGGGACTATCAAAAAGTTGCCTTTCGCCATCGTTCAGGAACGCAGCAGTTTGAGCCCATGGTCAATGCATGTTCGGGAAAGCTCGGATTGATTGAAGTTCCGTGTGATGAGGTCTCCTTTGTGGTGCCTCAAAATGACTCGGTCCTCTCTACCGTCGTAGAAGCTCTATTTTGCGCCCATCCTTATGAGGAGCCGGTGATTCAGATTCAACCTATTTTAAGTACTCGCTTGCGGGCAGGCGCCCAAAAAGACAATCCTCAAAAATGGTGGAATCGTTCGGCTTTACAGTGGGTTTCTCCAACTCAGCGGGCTGCTATGGAATCGCTGGAAGAGTGCCCATAACGCTCCTTAGAGGGCGACCCCTGTCGATTTGTTCATAAAGATCAGAGAACGTATCGGTAAAAACACAGTCCATGACGGCTAAACCATTGATTTGAAATAACTAATCAGTTGGTCTTAATTTGTTCAGTTAAATTGAACAGTGGGTTCGATTTATTCCGCTATTTTTTTAGAACGTCTCGTGGTGTTGTGCCCCCACATCGACCGGGTGGGGCGGTTTCGAAGCTTCCATTTTCTCGATGCAAAATGATTGAACCCGTTCTTGGTTAAAAGATGGAGACAGCTATGCCCTCTCGTTGTACCGTTATATTTTTCTCGTGTTGTTTGGCGATTGCTTTGATGGGCTGCGGCTCTCCCGCAGGAACTTATGGTTATTCGGGCCCAGAAGGATCTGAGTTACCCACCGGGGACACTGCTCCCAGTGGCGAGGCCGGCTCAAGTGACACCGCCGCCGGTGCCAGCTGTTTGGAAATCTACAATGCCGTGTCGGTCTGTTATTCTTCTTACTACGAGTGTGCAGGAGCGTGTGAGGATCAGACATGCGCTGACGCTTGCCAGGCGACCTATACCAGTTGTTACGACGCAGAGCTTGCGCAGGGTAGCGGCGCAGGCCAGTCAGAGTTTGAAGCTCTGCGCGCTTGCGAAGAAGAAGTTTACCAGGGCTGCTACGATCAAGGCCTGGAACTCTATAACCCATGTGCTGAGGCCTGCTCAGATGATGCGTGCTTGCAGCAGTGCGGCGCTCAGGCAAACGATGCGCTTCAAGGATGTATGGTTGAGTCCTGCTATGGGGAGTACTCAACATGCGGGGTTGCGACCGAGCCAGAAGAGGCGGGGAATGGCTCTTCGGGCAATACGGGCTCAGGGTCTGATACCGGTGGCTCAAACTCAGAAAGTGCTCCATCCAATCTTTCGTGCTCACAGCTCTACGAATGCGAAGACGCATGCAATGGCAACCAAAGTTGTGGCCAAGATTGTTACGACCGAGCAACGGGCCAGGCCCGAGGTGAATGGACTTCCCTCATTCAGTGCGGTCAGCAAATGTGCGATGGACAGGTGGTTGATGCAGCGGAGTACCGCGATTGCCTCGCTCGTTCTTGCGCGGCTGAGTACAATGTATGCTTCGGCGGCGGTTCAACATCTGGCGGCGGCACGAACCCCGGCGGTTCTACCGGTGGTACGACCTGCGGCGAAGGCTACTCGTGTGTGCAGGGTTGTTACGCAAACTCAACGGATGAAACATCCTTCTACAGCTGTGTTGATGGTTGTTACAACGTGATGAGTTCGCAGGGCACTGCTTTGATGAACAGCCTTGTAGCGTGTAGCAATGTTCAATGTGTAGACGTGCCGGGCTCTCTTGAAAACTATTACCGTTGCCAGCAAGATTTTTGCCCCGAAGAATACGCCGCATGTATTGAGGATACGGCTACGGCAACCGCGGGTACCAATACAGCGCAAGCTCATGCAACCTGTGTGGAAATACACGAGGGCATCCTAGCGGTTTGCGTCCCTGTTCACAGTGAGTGTGTTGCCGCTTGCACCACTGATGATTGCGCTCAGGCATGTGCTCAAACCATGGAAGGTTGTATTGATACTCAGCAGGTAGGTGCACCAGGTACGGCCGTAGCTTCATTTCAGGCGATGTATGGATGCCGAGTGGACAATTACCAATCCTGTTATGATGAGGCGAATGCCTTTTTCACGGAGTGCACCGGTAGCTGCGGCTCAGGAGACACTGCCTGCCAGAATGCTTGTAATACCGGCGCAGGCACCACGTATGAGCAGTGCTTTGAAACATCCTGTGCCACTGAATATGCGGCCTGTGGAATGTAGTGTCTTCATTTGAGACTCTCCGTCATCCAAACGTCTATCTTTACTGCGGCCGATAATGGGAGAATAATATTTGCCCAACACCCGCGCCGGCGGGTCGTAGGGTACGAATCCATGATGACGAGGTTGGACAATGAAGCAGGCTTTACGAAAATACATATGGCTAAGCGCAGTGGTGCTCGGCGCGGCCGTGCCGAGCGGCTGCGGGACGGCGAACCAAGAATCGCCTGAACCCATTACAGGGGGCGACAACGCGGACACAGGTACCACGAATACCTCCAGCGACGAGATAGGCGAGAGGGCTGAGGAAGCTCCAGATACCGCCGCGATACCAGCCCCTATTGGCGGCTGCGTGATCTCGAGTCCCTCGGGAGAGGTACCCGAGAATCTTTATGAAAATAGTGGCTTGGTTCAAACCGATGCCTATCTTCCGTTTACCAAAATCATTCGCGTTCGAGGCATCACGCTTATGGGCCAGGATGATAATACCGATGCGTTCATGCTCAAGGTGGCGCAGGCGGTGGAAGAGATGTTTCCCGAAAACGATTCCAGTTTGGATGCTGAACTGCAGCGCAAAGTGATTCGTTCGATGTATGAACGCAAAACTGTGATTCCATTTTTTAAAGGTGACGTTGGGGTAGAGTTTAGCGGCGAAGCGGAAACTCAGTTTGACCGGGTACACGACAACAACAGCTTGTGCGATGCTATTTTTGAAATAGGCGGAGAAGGCCAGACCATGGAAGTGGTAGAGCATATCCTCCACCATGTCACTATGGTGGGCTTGCACTATACATTTTACGACGATTGGGGTGTTAACCGAGAGTCCACCCACCACACCCATATGCTGGATGCTCTTAGTAGCGGTTATTACAATGCCGATTACGGTCCGCAAAGCAGCGACGAAAGAATGCGTATTTACCTTCAGGAATATGCTTATTGGGTGATCAGCAGTGCGTGGGATATCCAGGAATCTTACGGCGGCGACCAAGGCGGCGGTGAATGGACGTTGCCTTCGAGCCAAGCACTTAGTAGCGGCTCACTTGAGATGTATTCGATTTATTTAGCAACGGCCGCCAAGGTGATGAAAGCCCCGAGTTTAGAAACTCTGTCTTGGTTTCGAGATCTCTAGGGCCAACGCATGTGGATTTTGGATGTCGAAAGAGTCTGAGCGCCGCCCCAAATTCAGCGCCCAGACTCTGATGTTCCCCCCAGATGATCTAGCGATAAAACCGAGCTTTACTTAGCGCACAAGATAAACGAGTGCGGTCGCCACTGCGGTTAAGAGCCCCACCAAAGCGATATTAAGTGCATAGGGCGCGTTGAGCCAGGCATTGATACCGGCCTGTCGGTATAGGATTTGTGTGTTTTCTCGATTGCTCTCTCGCAGGGCGTTGGTTGCGGTAGTGGGACCTTGTTTACCGTGAGCCATATCTTGTTCAACGACATCGCGCCGACACATCGTGCTGCCGGTGGGCTGTCCAAGTAGACTGGCGAAGATGGGCATAGAGATATTAGTTGGGGAGGGCTTTCTCATTTTGTTTCCTTTTAGGTTTTAGGGTTCGTATTTTTATTCGATTCACTATTGCGAAGCGTTGGTTGCGTTAATGGGATGACTTCAAAACCCACAAAATACACTTGTGCGTCCTCGTTCTGGGCGGGTACGTCTTCCATGATTTGCAGTAGGTCTTCACGAAACGTGTCGATTCTTTCACAAATGTCTTCGTACTGAGCGCGTGTTAAGGCCTGGGTGAGCGATGAGACATGCCGTTCGCGGGTACTGAGCCCATCGAGTGATTTCTGAGTATGTTCTAACATCGACCTATGAAAGTTACGCACGGCCAGCGGTACCTCGGCGCCCGTTTTTAAGCGTGCAGCAGCAGCTCGCAGATGCCCGGCTGCATTTCTGATCAAGAGCCCAACCTTTTGTAAGAGGTCTAATGCGTGGCTCGCTTCATGAGCGGTAACGTTTTCCCGGAATTGTGATGCTATCCATTCAGGGTCTTCTTTAAACCCGGGTATCGTCGACAGTTCACGAATTGGCAGGGCATACCATTTTGAGTAAATATCGTATTGGGCAGAATGAAGTTCTGCAGTTGGGCCAGGGCGGTTGCGTTTCAAGAGTTGGTAATTTTTGTTGCGTTCGACATCGGTCTTCGATTGGTTAAATCGAACGAGGTGCCCAAAATCTTTTTCTTCACCGGCACTAAGTTCAAAAGCTTTTGCAAACCGTCCGATGGACTCTTCGGAGATATTACGTTGGCCTTCGATGACCAGCTTCAAAAAGTTTGGAGATTGATACCCTGCTTTACGCGAAAACTTTCGAAATGAGAAACTTCGCGAAGATTCCCGTAAATGAGTGACGAGCTCCGTCAGGAATATTCGGTAGTCGTCATAGTCTGTTGTTTGAGGGCGTATTGTTTTCATGAGATGTCCGTGGATGAGAGAATGGCAGAAGTTTTCTCTGCTTAAAACATTAAAAAGTGCTCCATTTGCCATTTTTAGAATACACCTGATGCTTAATTGACTCACGGCCTAAGTTTCCTGACCACTTACTGCGCTGATATTGCTGGCCTATTTAACCTCTGGGTTCATTGGAAGGAGTTGGTGTTGAGGTGCATTCTCTCAGAATACACTAATTTAGAATACACCTTGATGAATCAATACCACTATGGTTTGTAAATGATAAGCCACTCTTCAGTCTCGTTGAACCTATTAGGCTTGGTTACGGAATACGGAAATATGCGGACATTAATGCGCTCCAGAATCATTCTTAACCCTGGCCTTGCTGGGTTGATACTCGCTTTCTTGGCTTCAGGCTGCGGCAGTCCTGTGGCGGTTAGTGATTATATCTCCCTCAAGCTGAGCGGCATTAAAGAAGGTGATGTGCGCAACGGGTATGTCTCAGAATCAAAGAATGTAAATACAGAAGAGGGTAACCCTTATGCCGACTTTCTCCGGGTTGTTGATGAGCACCTCGAAGGAGAGTCCCCCTCGTTGATTGAAATAGACAGCGTGGCTTTACAAGTTCACAGCGAGAGTAAGGGCATTGTCGATTTTATTACCGTGTTTGAAACTTTGGAAATATTTATATCGACAAGTGATACAACCGCGAGTTTGGGAAATGTCGAGTTAACATCAGAGAGCACGTTAACCTTGGAAGATGTCACCAATGAAAACTTAGTGACGGTTCAAGAAGCTCTAAGAGAAGGCTCGTTTAAGCTGGGGGTTCGCGGTGGCGCACAGGAGAATCTACCCGATGATTTCGAATTGCGGATCAGTCTGGATGTTCAGTTCAGCGCGTACCCTTAAAGCAAACGTTTAAAGAGAGTCTAACGATGCATTTTACCCGGCTTCCTATATTTTTAGTTTGTATCACCGCTGGATGCAGCGGGACCAGTACGGGCAATGGCCTTGGTACCAGTACCGGTAATGGCCTGACGTCCGTATCGATGACGATGCAGAACTCACAGTCTCTTACGGAGACAGAGTCGATAACGGTTCTCGATGAAGCCGACGCAGCTTTTACGTTCACCGCGGCTAAGGTTGGCGTTAGAGACATAGACTTCCATCTTCAAGAGGGTCTTAGCTGTGCAGACGTTGCTTTAGAACTCGAAGAACCTGTCGTGTGCGATGAAGATAAAATTCGTATTGAGGGGCCCTTTGTTGTGGACCTTTTCAGTGGAGAGGCTACACCGAGCCTAGCAGGTTTAACCATTCCCACGGGCGCCTATCGCCGCGTTGATGTTCGGTTTGACGATGCTCGCAGTGACTGGGGGTTATTAGAAAGTGACGACCCACTTTTGAATAATTCGTTTCTATTGGAAGGACAAATAGAGAGCACTGGGGACTCTTTTAGAATAACCATCGACGTAAACGTTGAAGCTCGTTACCTTAACGAACAAGCGCAGCTCTTATCGCAAGAAGCTGCCGAATCAGTCTTTTTGAATCTCGACCCATCCAGCTGGTTCAGCGCGTTACCGATTTCTCAATGCATCCTCGATGGCGAATTTGATCAATTAGACGACCTGATTTTGATCCAAGACTCGGGAAGTAACTGTCAGGAAATAGAGAATGCGCTCAAGCAGGCCATCCGCGATTCAGGTAGTCTAAATATTTCACCATAGTCTTGGTGCCCGAAACCACGAAGCACTTCGACTTATTTAGATGAGTGAACCCTCCCCTAAGAGACCAAACTAGATTGTAACGATTAGATATTTTGAGATTGGCAGGAAGATATTCAAGCCTCTCCCAGATTCTCGCAACAATTCACGCGTTTCCCCGATAATAGGCAGTGGCGGATTGTCCCGCTGAATAAAGTTCTCAGCAAGGAGAAAAATATGCCTATCGTCTCATCCAGTTCTACGGCCCACGCCGCCTCTTTTATACCAAGCGCAGCAGCGGCCGAACCTTCAGTCAGCTCGGCATCGCCGGCATCCACCCCGTTCGACACCTACGAAGGCCCACGCCCATCCCCGGGTAAGCATCAAACGACGGCGTTGGCTAAACACGTTGGATTTTTTGATGCCAATGGCAACGGAAAAATCACCGTAGGGGAATCTCGCGAGCGTCTCGCAGAGCTCGGAGTGGATGGCCTCAAGGGTTATGCCGGAGCCGCTGCGGTTAATTTTGTGATTGCGTCGATGGTTGCTGGTTATCCTGCGCTCACCATCGATTTAAGCCGAATTCAAAAATCGAAGCACGATTCAGACTCAGACGTTTTCGATGCCAATGGCGAGTTTGATCCCAAGAAGTTTGAAGAGCTGTTTACTCGTTTTGATAAAAACAACGATGGTGCGCTCGACGGCGATGAAATCTCCGACTTTCTGACTCGTAATCGAGAAAGCTTCTTCGGCAGCGCGCTGGCGCAGCTCGAACTACCTATTTTGTTGAAGATTGCTGGCGAGCCGATGGAAGTAAATGGAACAGAGACCCAAGTACTCACCCGGGAACGGCTTGCTAAGTTTTATGACGGGTCGCTTTTTTATGAGCTGGCGGGAAGACCGGTTCCTAATTGGGATTGAGCCCGTTTAGGCTTCGCCCAGAAAAAATTTGGCGTTGTGCTCAGTGAGCTTTTCAAACACGTGGTCACTGGTAGCGCTTCGCATTTCGCGAATAGCATTGGTTTGAAGGTCATCGTTTAAAAGCGGCCAGTCCGACCCCAGAAGAATTCGGTCGCTGCCTATTTCGTGGAGCGCGCGGGTGATGTTGGCAGAAGGCTGCCAGCTGGTATCGGTGTAGAGTTGTTCGTGGCGTTTCATCATGTCCCAGGCCCGTTCAGGATGGTCGCGGTTCATATGAGCCAAACAGATTTTCACATCAGGGTAAGCCGTAAAGAGATGAGAAAAATCCTCGGGTTCACTTGGTTTCATCGACTTGTAGCCCGGTACCGTAAAGCACCCAGTGTGAAGAATGATGAATAGGCCGCGCTCTTGAGCCACTTCAAACATGGCCTGATAGGCTAAATGGTGATGATGATAAGGATCCATATTGGGGTGAATCTTAAAACCTCTTGCCCCAAGGTCGGCCAATTCTTCGTAGGCAGCACGCCAGGCCTTTTCTCCTGACTCTGCCGCAATCGGTGGAACGTTTAGAACCGGGATAAAGCGTCCGGGATGCTCAAGCGATGTTTTTAAGATCCAGGGCGCATCGGCTAGAGGCGGCGCGCCGATGAGTACGGTCTTTTTAATGCCGTTGCGGTCCATAGAGGCGATAAGCTTCGAGACAGTCCCGTCGAGAAGAAGCTTGGGGCCCGTACCGGCGCTTAGGAAAAACTCGAGACTTTTATGTACATTCCCGGGAAGTTTGTCGCGCAGCTGAGCCAGCTGGGACGAGTCTTTGGGCAGGGAGGCCGGGATAACGGAAGAGATCCCTCGAGCAATTTTTCCAAACCGCGAGCTTTTCGGTAGCTGCGAGAGCACATTTTTACCAACGTCTTTAAGTGTTTGGCCGGTGCTGCTGGTCAAAAAGGCCTGAGCTGTGGCGGGCAAATGGGAACTAAGTTCCGCAACGGTTGGAAATGCGTGAGCGTGACAATCGATCATAGAACACAGCATGCCTGAGCTAGGCCAAGGATTCCAGTGCTTGCGTTTTTGGGGTGGGATCCCATAAGAGCAGCTCATGACGATTCAGTGGTTTCCCGGACATATGACAAAAGCCAAGCGCATGGTCGAAGAAAACCTGCGCCGCGTGGATATTATACTCGAACTCTTAGATGCCCGGGTGCCGGCGGCGAGCCGTAATCCGCTTATAAGTGAGCTGACTTTAGGCAAGCCGAGGCTCATTTTACTCAATAAAAGCGATTTGGCCGACGTTAAAGAAACCGACCGCTGGGTGAACCATTTTAAAGCGACCCAAGACATTCAAGCGATGCCCATCGAAGCCATGCGCGAACACGGTGTGAAGAAGATTGAGGGTGCGGTTCGAAAAGTGGTGGATGCTCATCGCAAAGAAAACGGTCAGCGTCCGCTTGATAGACGCTACCGGGCGATGGCGGTGGGGATTCCAAACGTGGGTAAATCTTCACTGATCAACCGGTTGGCGATGCGAAAAATTGCCCGGACAGGTGATGAGCCGGCGGTCACCCGAAAAGCCCAATGGGTGCGCATGAGTAAAGAGATGGAACTACTCGATATGCCCGGAATTCTCTGGCACAAGTTTGAGGACCAGCGTGTTGGGGCCTATTTGGCAGCCACGGGCGCCATCAAAGATGCCGTGATTGATATCCACGACATTGCTTGCTTTGCGATTCAGACCTTGGGGCGCATTGATCCTGAACACATTAAAGGCCGCTACAAACTCAAAGAACTCAACGAAGACCCACGGATTACACTTGAAGACATCGGCCGTAAGCGGGGCTGCCTGCGACCTGGCGGGGTGGTGGATGTTGAGAAGGCCGGTCAGCTCGTCATCAGGGAGCTGCGTGGTGGAAAACTGGGGCGCATCACCTTGCAAACCGTCGCGGCATTTGAAGACGAACTTCGCTTTGCCCGTGATGAATATCACAACAATTGAGCCTCATTCAGGCTCGCCCGAGATCTGAGGGCTAAAAAAAGAGTATAATCACTGTTTTCATTGGATTTTTTTTCTAACCGAAGAGAGCCCTCTCGGTTTAGAATGAATCAGAGGTTGGAGATACCAACCCAGCTGGAAATATGAGGAGACGAGAATATGAGTCAGCAACCCATCGATGGCATTGGCGGCGTTAAAAAAGCAGGCCCTGGCGGAGACCAAGCCGCAACATTAAAGCCTGGTGAATTTGTGGTCGAGCAATTGGCCGATGGTGATATCGAAGGCCGAGCCATGGGCGACGGTATCCTCACGCCTCAGCAAGTTGTAGCGCGTTTTATGTCATTAAATGCTGGTAAGGATGCTGAGATTGCTCAGTTTGCGGGCAGCGATAATGCGGCGATGTTTGGCGCAGAGATGGCTCTTCGAGGCAACGCGAATAACCGTCACTTGCTTGCAAAGCGGCAGTCGGCCGAGAGCTTGATTCCACAAGGCGAAGAATTCTCAGTACGACAAAATGACCTCAAAAAAGCGCTCGCGCCTTTTAAAGGGAAGCTCGATGAACTACGGCAAGTGGTCGCCAGCTTACAACCCGGAGGCGATAACCCAACCGCTCAACGCAAAACATTAGGCCGAGTGCCTACCCCTGGATTGGGGTTACCGACCGATCCAAACGTATAAAGCCGATTGGTGCTTTTTGCAGAATAGAATTAAGAAAAGGGCCTGGAGGGGCCCCTTTTTTTGCCTAGTTCTCGCTCGTATCCATCAAGCAAGGCAGGCCTTCGGTCCGAAGATAGTCCGTATCAAAGCCAGCTGCTTGCATAATCGAAGCATGAATATCGGTTGGGGTCAGAACGTGACCACCGTCCACAACAGCTCCGGTCTCGGGATTGATACCGTAACTGCCTAAGCCATTGTCTGAAGTGCCTCCAATAACAACGCCTTTTGGAACGCCAGCTCCGAGCATCAATGCGGCGGAGTTCAAGTTGTGATCTCTGCCTCCCCGAGCATTGATATTTGCCGTTCGACCAAATTCGCTGAAGCAAAGAATGGTGGTGTTATCCAGCAGAGTTCCGCCCTCTTGATTGGGCGTATTTTCTAAATCAGTAACCAGTTGGCTTAGGGCATTGAAACCTTCTTGAAGATTGGCCGGGTGGTCTGTTGCCCAATCTTCGTCGTGGGTGTCTAAACCACTGGCAAGCTGAATGGTCACCGATTGAGCGATATCGTATTTGATAGCTTGATAGGCCAAGGCTGCCTGGGCTCCAGACCCGCTCATATTCCCGGGGATACCGTAGCGGGCCCGAATGCCTACCATTTCAGGGTCGCTGCCGTTGGTGAATTTAAAGCGGCCGCTCAGCTCTTGGGCCACCAGTTCTCGCGCTTTGGTTTGTGTATCACGGATAAAGCCGAGAAAGCCTTTACGGTCATAAAGCGCCGGGTCACAGTCCACCGCAGTGCTGCGGTATCTGTCTAGAGCTGCACGAATATCCCCAGCCGGTGCATCGGGTCCATCGTCCAGCACCGCAATGAGGTCGGATACATTGTTGACGCTTAAAGGGCTTGCCCATTTGGGTTCGGCTTCATTGTACGCAGATACATTGGCTGCAAGGTTTGGAATAGGCAGCAGTTCGCCTTGAGCGCTTGCGGTATGCGTTCCCAGGCTTGAACCATTGGCGGCTAACCCTCGAGGTTCTTTTCCGGTTAAAAAGAAATTTCTACCGACCCCGTGGGTAAGCGTGTTCATACTGACACCACGTACAATACAGCTTTTTTGATAATGCGCGGCAGCAAAGTTGCCAATGGCGGGACCAAAAGTCATATGTGGGTAGCTTGCGGCATCTGGCATGACAACATCGCTGGGATAACTCCCATCGAGCATTTCATAACCGGGGTAGACGGTCTGGCTTCCTGGATTAAAGGTTGGAAAATCAGCAGGGCTACGAGGATCTAGGCAAAGTAAAGTGTCCCACCCGCCGCTGAAGTAGCAAACAATAAACCGTCTTGAGCTTGCGGTTTCTGCCCATGCTTGAGGCATCCACTGCGCGTTGAGTGAAAACGCTGCGGTGCCCAGGCCCAATGTTTTGAGGAATCTTCTTCGTGTCCAATGCATCATCATGATTCCTTTCTTAGTACGCCATAAGTTCTGGAGCAGTTAGAATAGCGATACATACGCCATACCAGGCCTGCTTGGGTTCATCGGTGAGGGAGAGAATGTCTTCATAAAGCGCCCGCAAATCTGTGAGGCTATCGTTCGAGCCTTCTGGTACATAGATGCCATGGAATTTGAGTCTTAAAAATCTCAAATTGGCATTAACGTCATCTGGGTACATCACAATGTGTTGACTTGTTCCCTGGGCGTCACCGTCGAGAGCTTTTTCACATACATGACCAGCCATGTCGTCCATAAATTTGGCAAAGAGCGGACTGGGCTCAGTGTTTTCTTGGGTTACATTCAGGTAATCGGCTTCACCGAGTGTTCCGGAGAGCTGGTCGAATTGATTCCGGCTTCCGTTTCCATTGGTCCAGCTGATTCCATCAAATAGCTGGGGAATGGACTGCCTTAGATTGTCCACTGAGATGCGTCTGGCGCGCTTACCGAATATTTCTTCCTGAGGATAAACATCGACCGCTCCGTGGTCTGTGGGCAAGAGGTCATTCCATTGGTTCGGATGCTCGGTGAGGCTGTCGTCTGAACATCCGCTCTGAGAAAATCCGAATAAGAGAATTGCGTATAAGATACAGAGGTTTTTCATGATGGGTCCTCCATGCCGAATCGCTCGGATTGAATGTATTCGTCTCGGGTGATGATTCGCTTAACAAGGTTGCGAAAATTGTAGTTGTCACCGGCAAAGTCATTGGCCAATGCGCTCATAAGATCTGCTTCAGAGTCTAAGGGCGGCCTTTTCATGAAATAGTTCCAAAGTTTCTTCACCGTGCATTCGGCGAAGTCTCCTCGGTCGATGGCTTTCTGGGCAAGTTTGCGTGGCCCTTGAGTGATGTTGTCTTGGCTTTCGGTGTCAGTGAAAACATAAGGGTAGAGAGTGCCAATGTAATCTTGGAGTTTGCTATCCACATCACCGGCTTCATTGGGCTGCAGGTAAAAGAGGCGGCAAATGGCATTGTTACGACCCTCGGCGCAATTTTGGTCGAAAACGGGAAACTTATCTTCGTTCATGGCCATCATGCCGGCTTCCGCCCAGCGGCCCCAGTGAGCAGCATCAGGCTCAAGCATGGCGTGGCAGTATTTACATCCGCACCGCTCCTGAAGGTCGGGTTCATCGTTACAGCTATCCTCGGCGGTTGGGATGCCACCTTCCGGTGCTTGGAAGCTTTGGCACAAAAACGCGTTATGAAACCGGTTGGCCCGGCTGCGGTCCGTTTGGTACTTGAGCAAGAAGCCGGGCATGGTGAGCACGCCGGCATGTCGCTCGTAGCGGTTGATGGTTTGCCAATTATAAATTTCGTTCGCAGGTATGGTTAAAACGTCGTGGTTTTGCTCACTGCTGGTAATAAAAATATTGCCACCGTTTTGCGTCTGGTGTTGCAACCAGTGGGAAATGGGACCGTTGATTTCAGCATCCGTTCCCAAAAGGATATCGGTGTAAGGACGGTCGTTTCGAATGATGTTGTCGATGTAACGCAGCATTTGTTCTGCCATAGAGATGGCAAGGATTTTATCGGTGGCTGGGTTATTTGCGTGGCACCACTGAAGATTCTCGCCGCAACCACAGGTTTCTACAACCTGGCTTGAGCAATTGGCCACACGGTCGGGGTTGTTGTTGCTTGGGTTTGCACCTTCCAGGTTGGTTTGAGCATCAAAGGCACATACTTTGACGGTGGTTCCCGGAGCCCACCAGGGTTCCACTTCGACATAGCCTTCTTGCTGCATGGTGGGGTCACCTGGGTAGGGGGTTGTTAGAATATTTCCCTCGGTATCAAATTCAGCAGGCTCATCTTTGCAGGGAATTTGACCACCCCGATAACGCGATGAACGGCCATTGGCTCTGAGCCAATAGGCGTCGGTTCCATCTGCGGCGTTTCCTTTGCGTAAAATCCAGACACCGGGCGTAAATCTCTGGGACAATATATTCGTCCAAAGCAGTTGGAGGTGGTAGTTACGCATCTCTTGGATAAAGGCGTCGGAATTGAGTAAGTCGTCGACCAAGGAATCTGGTACCATCGTGGCATTGATGACTTCTTCCAATTGATTCAGGTTCGGAAGGGTCCCCTTTAAGTCGATACTTAGACGCCGCAGGTGTTGCAGGGAAGATTGCAGTGCATCTTCTTCGCACACTTGAGCCAGGCATGGACTGCTAAGGGCTGTGCTCAATATCAAAATGAATAATGTGAGCCGCATATTACTCTCTCCTTATGGCCGTAGGCCATCCTCCATCCATTGATAAAGAAGCTGGACCGTTGCGCCTTCGAGTTTGTTTCCTCCCGCTGGCATGGTTCCACTTTCAATGGCTTCAATAATTTCGTCGATTTCTGCTACCCATTGTTCATAGGTATGAATTTCATGGGCCGGGCCGCCGGGTGCATGGCATTCGGCGCAGTTTGTTTCATCGAATGCACTGATGTTTTCAGCAAAGGTTACCGGTTCATTATCACCTTCGAGTTTATAAATGGCCGTGTTGTCGGAAAGCCAAACACTTGCGTCGTCGGCCACACCAATCAGCATTGCACCCTCGGAAGGCAGCTCCATGGTATAGACCCTGTCTTGCTGGAGTCGTTTGAGCTCGCTTTCGGTTCTTAGCCAAGTAGCCCCTGTTTGCGGATCACTTAGCATTTGCAGCACGCCTTGCTCACCGGGATCTTCTTCATTGGTGGTCAGAGCAACCGGGTGCCAGCTCACCGTATCTTCCGTGGTGCCGGGTAGACGCTGCATCAGCGCCCCATTGTCGTGAGCCAAGATGCTATTTTGAGTTCCAATAAGCGCTTTGGAAATGGGCTCATCCGCGAGGCTTTGCCCGTAGTAATCCCCATTTGAATGTTCGATGAGATAAGTGGACCCATCGCTGCCGGAAAGAACAAGTTGGTTGGAGCTGGAGAAGCTAGAGAAGTGACTGACATTGCTTAAGTCGGGGAATTCAATCATGGCACTGCTTTGATGCAAGAATACGCTTTGAGCCGTGGCTATCCAGATATCTTGACCAAATACCGCAAGGCCTGTGAATTGAGGGTCAGTGAAAAAATCATTGAGCCCGGAGTCAACCATGAAGCCGTCCCAAATTGAGATGGACGAGCCTGTGGCGTAAATGAACGCCTCTCCATAGGAAGCCAAGCCTACAATCGGACTCTCTTCGATGAGGGTGATGCCGGCGGTGTTGAGCTGATAAAGCCCCGTGTCGCTGGCTAGCATCGTTCCGAGCGCTGTGGACGACGCAACGGCGTGAGGGCTGAGGCTTAATCCGTGGTCATAGGTTGATTGGGAGAGCGACAAACTTTCAGTGCTGCTTGGCCGAATGACAAAGTCTTGGTCATCGCCGCAACCGCTGCCTGCCAGCACGAGCCATGCTGTCAGTAAAATTGTTTGAGCCCGCTTCATTCCCAGTCTCCCACTCAGATGTTTGAGTCCCACAGGAGGTTAACAGATGAAAAGAGCTACCGTTGCGGTAAATTTCACACTATTTTCGTCGGCGGCGAGCAATGCCTGCGATTTCGGTCAGTTCCGGATGTTTAACAAAAACGCAGGTCGCAGCGAAGACAGTAATAGCTGTGATCAAGATCACACTGTAAGGAAAGAGTAAGCTTTGGAAGCCGGCCAGAGAGGTGGTCTGAAAATAATTCTGGAGGGCGAACACTGCAGCAGCCATGGTGGCAGTCGCAATCAGAGAGCGGACGATACTCCCACGGGTTTTGCGGTCGATACCCACTTGAATATGGCTACCCATCAGCGCCATTAAAACCACAAGATGCGCACCGGCTGAGAGCGTGTTGGCCAGCGCGATGCCGCCTTGGTCCAGATAAGGGGTGAGCAGATAACAGGCGGCAATATTCACGACCATGCTGACCACAGCTGCCCAAAGAGGACGCCACGTGTCTTTGTAGGCATAGAAGACCGGTACAAAGATTCGCGTGAGAGCGATAAACGTAAGCCCTACAATGTGAAAATTGAGGGCGAAGGCAGTCATGCTTGTGGATTGTGTATCGAAGGTTCCTCTTTCGAACAAAAGCGAGATGGTTTCATTGCGCATCAGCCAGAGGCCGGCAGTAACCGGAAAACAGACAAAGCAGGTTAGGCGTATGGAGAACCCGATGGTGTCTTTGACTTCTTGAGTCTCTTCTTTGGCCACATGGGTGGCCAAGGCTGGAAGAATCACGGTGGATAAAGCCACGGCAAACACGCCAAGAGTCAGTTCTAAAAGCCGGGATGAATATTGTAAGCTTGAGACAGCACCGTCTCCAACGCCCCACGCAATGGCTTGTGAGACGAGCACGTTCACTTGGTAGACACCGGCTCCGAAAATTGTAGGTACGAGGAGAACCAAGACCCGCTTGACACCGGCGCTCATGCGAAAGTCAGGTCGCCACCGAAAACCAAGTTTGTAAACGAAGGGGATCTGGAATCCAAATTGAAAGACCCCGCCGATTAAGACGCCAATGGCAAAGGCGAAGGCGGGCTGGTCCATTCCGGAGGCCAAGATGAGAGCTGCACCAATAATGGCGATATTGAGTAAAACAGCGGTGGTGGCGCTTACCCAGAAAATTTTGAATGTGTTAAGGATGCCTTGAGCAATGGCAGCCCAGGAGACAAGCGCAATATAGGGAAACATCCAGCGGGTTAGGTCGGTGGTAAGTGCGAGTGCTTCGGGAGCAATAGGCTCTCCGCCCAGCCATGCAAAGGCACTGACAATGATACCCGCTCCAAGAGCACCCAGGGCGCTGACGACAACCATCAAGAGCAAAGAGAGGTTAAAGAAATTCCGCGCAAAGCTCAGCGCTTTTTCGTCGCCTTCTTTGGCGCGGTATTCGCTCAGCACGGGAATAAATCCAGCGCTCATGGCACCTTCTGCTAAGAGGCGCCGAAGTAGGTTTGGGATTTGAAAAGCGATACCGAAGGCATCGGACCCCATGGATGTACCAAGGTAGTGGGCTCGAACCTGTTCACGAATCAACCCGAGAACGCGGCTGACCATGGTAATCACACTCATGCTCATCGCGGCTTTTAAAAGCCCTTTTCGCGCTTTTTGTTGCGATTGTGCGGAGGTGTCATCAGCCATAGAGAGCCTTGTTTAACCCATTTTTAGTGGGTTGCTCAAACAATACGCCGCAGGCAAGGAATATTCCCTGGGGGCGACCTGACTTTAAGGGTTGCTGGACTCGGCGGGTTTGTCCAATTTGTGGCGCTGGTTGGCCTTATTTGAGGACAGTTCTCTCAAAGTTCATGTCGCCATTGATATCGAAGAAGCGGCCAACCATCAGGTTGGAGTCGATCTCAACGTAGAGAAAACCAGGTAGTTCGGCATCGTTGTACAGGGTCGGGTTGTTGTCACGGCCTTCGATTTCAGAAGTCTTCGAGCCCGCTCCAGACACAACGAACTCAGTTCCACAGGTATTGTCGAACCATTGGCGGCTGTGGTCGTGCCCGGAAAAATAAATATCGATTTTTCCGCAGACGGACTCTTCAATGAAGTCTTGGATTTTATCACCGTTGACGATTGGAATCAGTGAGGCCGGCAAGCCTTCGTAGTTGCCAGCATTGCCGTGTGGTCCATTGGACAAGTAGGGATGGTGACCAAATGCAAATTTCCACATTGAGTTGTTCTCGGCCACAGATTGGTTGAACCAAGCTTTTTGGTCGTCCGCATCGACATCTCCAATGATGAATTGGTCGACCATGAGAATATTGGTGTCGACAGCAAAGAGTGCCACGTCATCTACTTCAACGGTGTAATAGCGATCTGGGAAATACCATTTTTCTGATACTTGGTGGTATTCCACCTCACAGGTTGTTTTATCCAAAGCAATTGGCAGCACGCCATAGTCGTGATTGCCGGCCACTACATAAAATGGAAAATCTAGATTGGCGTAGGGGTATTCGAATTTTTCTAAAAACTGTGGGTCGTCTAAACAAAGGTCTGTATTGATTCCGTCGTCATAAAAGTTGTCGCCAAGATAAAGCGCAAACTCGCACCCCCCTTGAGCAGTGCAAAGCTCTTGGATGGCATCGGCAACGTCATATTGATTTTGGTTTCCTTCACCGGCATCGCCAAGCACCACGAAACGAAGAATACCATCGTCGACAGGTTCTTCAGGGTCTGCCGCGTCACTTGCGTCGCTGGTTTCGCTCGGGTCTGCCGCATCTGTAGGGTCTGCGGAGTCGGCAGCTTCTGTAGAATCGGAGCTCGGGTCTGGGCTCACTGAAGCATCGCTTGCGTCACTGGACTCAACATCATCACTGGCATCAGCCGCATCGGTGGTATCAGCTGGGTCAGCTGAGGCAGGTGCGGAAACGTCCGTAAGATCTGTTCCGGGCGTTGATTCTGAGCCGCACGAAGAGAGAAAAGCTAATAAAATCAGTATACTTAGTGAGCGCATGTTCCACCTCGGGTTGGGCATCGTGGCCGTGAATATCGGTCTAGGATGCCTAGTTTGGCTGGATCTTGCAACGTGATTGTGTAAATCCATGCTGCACAAGGAGCTCACACTTGAATAATACGCTATTACCCATCATCGAGCAGTACCACCGCGACGTGGATTCAGCCTTAAACCCATTGAATTGGGAGCACGAAAACCAGCTCAAATGCGGGGACGGTTGCAGTGATTGTTGCCAAGACGAGCTAACAGTTTTTAAGGTAGAGGCGGTTGTTATCAAGGCGCATTACGGTGACCTTCTGACGTCCGGCACCCCGCACCCGGTCGGTAAGTGTGCATTTTTAAATGATGCAGGCAGTTGCCGAATATACGAGCACCGGCCCTATGTATGCCGTTCTCAAGGGCTACCGCTACGATGGATCGATGAAGATGAAGCGGGCGAGCTTGGCGAGTACCGAGATATTTGTCCGAAAAATGATTCACCAGATTTTCTTGAAACTCTCGAAGTTGAATCCTGTTGGACCCTGGGCCCTGCAGAGGAGGCGTTGCAGCAAGTCCAGGTTGAAAACCAGAAACCTGGGACAGAGCCAGAGAGGCTGATGCTCCGCGACCTTTTCACGCAAAAGTAAGTTATAAACACACTTCTCTTACCTTTATTTTTTCTAGCATGTCGCGGTAACTTTACGCATGCACAAGACACCGACTTATCTGCCTTTTGTTTTTATCCTCTTAGCAGCTTGTTCTTCCGACCCGGTTTTAGAGAGCGGGGACATTCGTGTTGAACTGACCGATGACCGTGGCCTCGTGGTTAGCCATAGTGGCAACGAAGTCCTCGTTTCCAACAGCGGCGTTACCACGTTGGACGCCGATGAGCGCCCAGGCGAGGCTTATGCACCTTTCGCTGCAGCGCTTACGGATCGAGTCCGGATTGAAGAGGTCTACGGGACTTACGCTTTTAACGATCTCTTTGGTGATTACAGCGCTCTGACCGTGACGGACCATTCTGTAGATGATGATGTACTAAGCTTTGAGTTGGGCGACGCTGCATCCGGAAGTGTAGCCATTGAAGACGGCCATGTCGTGATTACTTGGACGCACGAGACCAACGACCGCTTGGCGATGACTTTCAATTGTTTGGAGGCTGACAAATTCTTTGGCTTGGGCGCTCAGGTAAGCATTGAACACCGCGGCCATCGGGTGCCGGTGTGGGTTCAGGAACAAGGTAACGGTAAAGCAAACCGGGGTGAGGAGCCCGTGGTTTTCGGTTTAAGCGGCAGCCATTATCAAAGTTATGCTCCGGTGCCGTTCGTGATGATGAGCCGGCCTCTTGGGGTGCAGCTTGATACCACTTGGCGCAGTGAATACGAGATGTGTGAGAGCGCAGGTCATTTCCGCCTTGAGATTTTTTCCAAAGAATTCAAAATGAGAATTTACCCAGGTGACTCGGTTAAAGAGGTGATGGAAACGTATACTGCGGAAACAGGAAGGGCACGGCCGGTGAACCGCTGGACATACGGTCCTTGGATTGACACCTTCGGCAGTCCTGAAATTCTGATTGATGCGGCCAGAATGGCTCGTGAGAATAATATCCCGGCAAGTGCGCTGTGGGCCGAGGACTGGATTGGTAAGGAAATAGCGATGGGTGGTGAACACCTGACGTACGATTGGGAAGAAGATCCCGACCTCTATCCAGACATAGAGGGATTGGCGACAACTCTACACGATATGGGCTTTAAGTTTTTAACCTACATTAACCCAATGGTGGCCAGCGATACCCAAGTCTTTGTTGAGGGCGTTGAAGGCGGCTTTCTAGCGAGTGATGAAGACGGTCACCCCATTGAACTAGAGTTCCCCTTCGGTGAGCCACCGTCCTATTATGATATGACGGTTGATGGGTCGCTAGATTGGTTTTGGGGTTATCTAGGCCGAGCTGTAGATAAGGGCATCGATGGCTGGATGCATGATTATGGTGAGTCCTTGCCGCTGGATGCAGTCATGGGGGATGGCCGTTCCGGGTTTGAAGTGCATAACGAATACCCCCTTTTGTGGGCGGAAGCGGGAAGAGCATTTTGGGAAATGAAACGACCCGGTGGTGATTTCGCAATTTTTAATCGTTCTGGTTACACGGGTATCAGCGCTCATACGCACATCATGTGGCTTGGGGATCAATTGGTTACGTTTGACCGAAATGATGGTTTAGGAAGTGTGCCACGTTTGTATCTTTCTGCTGGTCTATCAGGCATCGCTCTTACGCATTCGGATATCGGCGGGTACACAAGCTTTGGTTCTTCGATCCGCACTTATGAACTCTGGGCGCGTTGGGTAACGCTTGAAACGTTTACTCCGTTTATGCGTACGCATCATTCAGGAACACCGGCCCCGAATCTTCAGTGGAGTTCGAACGAGGATACGTTGAATCATTACCGTAAGTATGGCCAATGGCACCAAAGACTCTTGCCGTATTGGACGCAAGTTGTAGACGAAGCGGTCAACAAGGGGGCACCTGCAGTGCGCCCAGTGTGGTGGAACGAAGTCGACCCAAGCGCGCTCTTTGATGTGGATGACGCATTTTTGGTTGGTAATAATCTTTTGGTGGCGCCGATAGTTGAAGAAGGTGTGACAAGCCGGAGTGTGAAGCTTCCCAGTGGTACTTGGCATCGCTGGAACTCTGTGGATGCACTCTCGCCGGTGGCTCAAACAGGAACCGTTACGGTCAGTGATGTTGGAGCCGAGGATGCCATTGTTTTTATTCGGGGCGGTTCGGTGCTTGCCTTGTTAAGCGAGAATTATGACACCACCGCGCAATTTGCCGATGGGGTGGCGGCTGACATCAATGCTGCGCCCGCGGTGATGGAGGAGGTTACCCTGAGACTGGTTCCAGGCGGCGATGATGCGGGTACTCTCTCGGAGCCAAGTTTTGGTCAGATCTCCTATGTGTTTTCCGGGTCGGCACTGGGAACCGGAGCCATGCAGCTAGGCGGCGCGGCTCTAGGAAACTGCGCCAGTGAATCTGACACCATGTGCATGGATGGAAACGCCCTTTATCTGGCTCTTGATGAGGCGGGCCAAAGTATTGAACTGAGCTCTGGCGACGGCACAGGAAGCCTGCAGGTATCCGGCTCTTTTTCAGGCCGGTTGCGTATTGAGCTCTTTACCGGGGAATGACGGGTAAAGAGGTCGAAAAGCCTTCATCTTTTGGTGTGTGTCTTGTAAGGGCGCTTCTATGCCGACATATCCAGACAATCGACCTTCGCTCTTAAGCTGTGGTCCAGAGAAGCTCTCAGCGCTTCTGGGGGGCCCGGGTAGGGCCAGAAATGTGTGGAAGGCTCTCCAAGATGGAGAAACTCTCGAAAATACTCTGACTGCCGGAGCTCTTAAGCGTTTAAAGCAGAAGGTCTCAATCGATTTATTGGAACCTGTTAAAAAAAGCACCGCGGCCTGTGGTACCCGAAAGCTATTGTTGCCACTTCATGATGGTCATTTCATCGAGTCTGTTGTGATCCCCAATCCGAGCCGCACCACAGTATGCGTATCTTCACAAGTTGGTTGTGCACGTGGGTGCCGGTTCTGCATGACAGCCACGATGGGAATCATCCGTAATCTTCGTGCCCATGAAATTGTGGGCCAGGTGGTTGCTGCGGTGGCTGAGGCAAAAGCTGCGGGAATGGCACCTATTCGCAACGTTGTTTTTATGGGGATGGGTGAGCCGCTCGACAATCTAGCAGAGGTTGAAAAATCCCTGGATATTCTCACCGATGGCAGAGCTATGGGGCTGAGTTCCAATCATATTACTGTTTCCACAGTAGGTGGTTCCGCTCAAAAGCTCAGACGGCTCGGTAAACTTCCCGCACAGATTGCCTGGAGTGTGCACGCTGTGGAGGAAAATCTACGCAAGCGCTTGGTACCCACCACACAAATCTCCATGGAAAGTATGCGAGATGTGTTTTCTGAGATTTTGGAAGCACGTAGCGACACAATTTTTGTGGAAGTGACCTTAATGGATGGCGTGAATGATAGCGACGTCTGTGCACGTGAGCTTGCTGAGTTCTTAAAGCCATGTCCAGGCGATGTGCGGGTTAATTTATTACCGCTCAATGAAGGCCGGGAAGGGCTCATGCCAAGCGGGAAGGCACGGGTTGAAGCTTTTGCAAAAGTAATTGCCGCCAGTGGTCTTCGAACGCTTGTGCGAACGCCGCGTGGGCAGGAAGAGAATGCGGCTTGCGGTCAGCTGGTCGTCCTTGAGCAGGGCGGTTGATATCAAGGATTAGATTGTTGGGTTTTCGTTAGAGCAGAGTAGGCAAAAAAAAACGGGCTCTTTCTTTCGAAAGAACCCGCTTTTAATCTCTTATCTTAAAGCTTATTCAGCTTCGGCCTCAGCAGCTGCTTCCTCGCCGCCGCCGCCGCCAAAGTCAAATTGATAACCCACGTGCAGGGCAACCAGTAAAACTTCGAGGTCATACTCAGCCAAGTCGCCACCGAGTCGAGTACTTGACCAGCGCTTTCCGGCTGGAATCTTGTACATAGCCGCAACATCGAGGGTGATACCCGCGAATGTTGTACCAGCACCTGCCGTTACAAAGTGACGGTCTACATCAATCAACGAAGAGTTGAGTGTTGCTGCTGGAATTGGGTTGGTATCAAAAACATAGCCACCCCTAATAAACGTTTGCTCAGCCACTTTGTATTCGGCGCCGATACGGTAGCTTACAGTGTTGTTCCAATTTTTTGGAGAAACACTTTCGGAGCCGTCGGGGAGTGCCAAGCGAAGCTCGTCGTATGACTCAAAGTTAACCATCGCGATTTCACCAGAGAGTCGTAAGTCACCTTCTAGAAATACATCGGAGATGCCAACGTTGATAGCGAGCGGGAGTGTGAGGTCACCGCCAGCAGCACCATCCGGAGGCAAAGAGCCTCGGTAGTCGGCGAGGGTAGCACTGTCACCCATCATGTCGAAGTCAGCATTTCCTTCAAATGCTAGCTTCATGGGAAGTTTTATGGACAAACCCATGGAGAGTCCTTCTGAATCTGGGGAATCATACTGAATGCCCATCCGGCCGCCTACTGCAATTGCGTCTGCGCTTAGCTCAACTTTACCAAGGTCTTCACCAAAGTAGAGGTTGCGGTAAACGTAAAGGCTGCCCATCATCACATCCACACTGGCTCCAAGAGCGAGTCCTTCAATGATGTCTCCGGCGTTCCAGCCAAAACCAAGGCTTGCGGTTGGAGTTTTGAGGGCTGTCTTACGGTTAATGTCTGCTTGTGGGTTGGGAACTTTTTCGCCCGCACTGTTGGTACCATTCTTCGGCATGTAGACTGTGGCGCCCCATGTATTAAAGAAGCCAAAACCAACCGAGAACTCATCCGAGAGCTGATAGCCAAGGTAGAGCGATGGTACGATTCCGGCGGGGTTGTTTGATTCCACTGAAACCAAATCACCTGCCACTGATTGTTCAAAGGTATGCCGAGCAAGAGCTACGGAAGCACCAATGGTGAGGTGAAGATCTTTGATCTTCGTAAGCCCCGCCAAGTTGTAGTACATCGCGGCGCTATCACTGGTTGTAGCGGTGATTGCACCGCCTTGACCCGTGGCTTTACCCGATTGTTCACTTACGGAAAATCCGCCGCCGAAAGCCGGCGCTGCTACCATGGTAGCGATCACAAAAATTGCTGCTGAATATCGCATCGAATTTTCCCCCTTATTCGCCGCTTGTCAGGTGATTGACCAAGAACTGAATGTAGTCTGCTTGCATTTGTCGAACACCTTGTTTGGATGCCTCAATGTTTGCAAGTTCCTCAACCGAGCATGCTGTAACCGCGGTGTCCCACAGGCACGTTGCATAGGGCTCCGGTACTTTTGCTGAGGCATGCGTAAAATCGGCCACACCTTGCTCAGATTGGTACTTCAGATAGAGCTGATTTTGTTCCAGCGCGCTGTTTGCTTCAGCAATCGCATCGGCGGCAACAGTTGTTGGTTCAATTCCTAGCAGACTCGCCATTTCCTCTGTGACTGAGTTATCAACCGTGGCATCAGAAACGCTCTCTTGAATAAGAATCGTTGAATGACGACTGGTGATTGCGTCAGCAAAGATTCCAGGCTCAGCAGCATCGGCTAGCCAAGAAAACGGTGTGAGGAGCGCGTTTACAGCAGGATCTATTTGCCACTCTTCCGCCACACAGAATGCTGTGACGTCGTCGTTGCCATCCCACACTTCTCCTTCGATGGTTCCAGCGTCAATCAAGGCGTTGATGAGAAAGCAGGGCCATTTTTTATTGGTCATGCGCTCAAGAACATCTCTCCAGCTAACACCTGTAACATTGAGGACCACTGATTTGAATTCGTATCCCTCTTTAAGAGTTCCCAGGAGAGGCTGCCCAAGGTAGCCGCCGAGGGAGTGACCGAAGTAACCCATGTTGTCTGTGTCGATTGCGAGGTTACCGCACCCGCCGTTGTCTGCATCGCAAGACGTGCGCAACGCGTGAATGAACGCGTGACCGTCAACGACAGACTGACGCAGGTTATCGCGAAGTGTTCCGGGGTTTCCGTCGATTGTTCCGTTGAAGCATTGGTCTTGTCCGTTGCCTGGGCGAACAAGGCCTGGAGGACAGCCCGCAGCTTCGTCAACCACAACTTGGTCTGCTCGAACGCCTGACTTAACCCAGTCGGTTGCGACCAGCGCAATACCCGCTTTGTTAAATACCGATGCGACTGTGTAGGCCTGCTCTTTAGAATCACCGATTCCGTGTGCCCAAATAACAGTTGGCCACCCACCCGCTGGTGCTGTACCCGCGGGGATAAAGCCCACCATCTCAATGTTTTGGTACTCCATGATCGGTGGATTCAAAGCTGGTATCCAGAGGTCAAAGAGTTCTGGGTTTTGAAATTTAGGTGATCTGAAGTTACCGTGAACAATGGCTCCGATGGAGCTACATGGCGTTGTCCACGTATAAGTGCCGTCGTCGTTATCACCACAAGCCCATGGAACTTTGGCTGCGGCGTCTTGGCCAATCCAGCGATCATCGGTTCCGTAATTATTTTGATTGCGCGCCCATGTTCCCCAGTACCCGTCGAGCTCAGCGAGCAAGTGTTGCTCAATGGCGGCGGGGCTGTTGATTTCGGACGTAATGTTCATCGCTCCAGCCTGGGCGACTGCTGTGTTAGCAGGACTGCCGGGAACGTTGGCGTCGAGTGCCACATCAGCTGATTGAGTTTTGAAGCCCCAAGCAAGGATGATGTCTGAGCGTACATGACCCATGCTGTCTACAGCAAAGCTCATGAGTTGGCTGTGTGTATTCCACAGTAGGTCGATGCCTTCGATGCTAGCCATGCCTTCGGCATCTGCTGGGTTGAAGGGCGTGTGATTCTTCACGACCGAACGGCTCATTGTACCGTCTTCCGCGGTGACGTTCTCAATTTGCACAGGGTTGGTTGCTTGTCGAACGAAGCCCCATGTCGCGCTTGCTTTGAAGCTTTCGCCGCTTGCTGCCTTCAGACCCGAACCGATGACCACTGCGTAGTATGTATCGTCCTTAAGCGGTTTGACTGGACTCATCATCAGGCGGTCAACTGCACTCTGCATGGAGCATGTGGAATCCCAACGCAACGTCGTATCCGCAAGAGCGTAGACGTCGAGAGTCGAACCATCGCTCATGTCGTAAAGCTTGACGTTGCCGGCTACTGTGCTGACGTCGACGGGCTGGTTGAACGTTGCATAAATAGGTGCGTTGTTCATGGCAAAGCCATCGATGCCGTTTAGCAAAACGCTACGCAAGGTCGCGGTGGTTGCAGTTTCATTGCAGCCAGCCGGGATGTTGAGCAAACCCGTCTCACTAAATAACAGATTATTCGGAAACGGAATAATGCTGTTGGCCGGGTCGAACTCTGCAATCGATGATGCAGTAAGTTCGAGTTCATTCTCATCTACTTCGACTTTGGGTGCGCACCCGACCATGCCTACAATTAGCAGTGGTACCAGTACTCTATTCATGGATAACCCCCATCCTTTGTGTACGAAATTTATAAGCCATTCTAGAGGGGGTCTCAAGCTTTGTGCATTTGTAACTCGCCAGGAGGGGTACGGAATACAGTTGTCAGATTCACATCTTACGCCGACCGGTTAAAAGTAAGTATTTCTTCTTTTGATCTGATTGGGCTGATTTTTTCACTTAAGTTGCCCTAAATCCCGGCGATGACTTCAATGCCTGGCCTGGCTAGTTAGGGCTTTTGCGGGGGGCTGAGGAATTGGGGCCTCGGCCCCTTGCCTAAATGAGCTCTATGGACAGGCACACCAAACGCGGCGCTCGGTAGGATTTTCGAATCTCACCGGGCGTTTGCGCGTTTTGGGACCACTAGGGTGTCGTCTAATGTAAGTTCATATGGGTAAAGCACCCAGCTCTTAAATAGAATCGATGCGATCTGCGCCAAAAAATGGGCGCAATGCTTCAGGGACTTCGATGGAGCCATCGGCCTGTTGGTAGTTCTCTAAAATTGCCAAAAGAGTACGACCCACAGCAAGACTGGAACCGTTTAAGGTATGTACGAGTTTAGGCTTGGCTTTTTTCTTCTGTCCGCCAGATTCCGGGCGATAACGAATTTGCGATCGTCTTGCCTGAAAATCACCACAATTCGAACAACTTGAGATCTCTCGGTAGTGGTTTTGCGATGGAATCCACACTTCAAGGTCATAGGTTTTAGTCGCTGCAAATCCCAAATCGCCAGTTGCCAAGGTAACCACTCGGTAAGGTAGCCCAAGTTCTTTCAAGATTTGTTCGGCGTTGCCAGTGAGTCTTTCGAGCTCTTCGATGCTGTCTTCTGGCGTGGTGTAGCTTACCAACTCAACTTTATTAAATTGGTGTTGGCGTAAGATACCTCGTGTATCCCGGCCTGCCGCACCTGCTTCTCTTCGAAAGCATGGCGTGTAAGCAGTGTACCGAAGTGGGAGCTGCGCTTCTTCTACGATTTCTTCACGGTGCAAATTCACAAGGGGAACTTCACTGGTTGGAATCAAAGCAAATTCGCGATCGAGGGTTTCGTAACTTTCACCAATAAACTTTGGGTATTGACCGGCGGCTTGCATCGATTCGGGGCGCACCAAAAGAGGCGGCGCAATTTCTTCGTAGCCATTATGAAAGGCACGATCGAGCATGAATTGAATCAACGCGCGCTCCAACCGGGCCCCGGCTCCTCGGTAGACCACAAACCGCGATCCACTGATTTTCGCTGCACGCTCAAAATCTAGAATACCTAGCTTTTCACCAACTTCCCAATGGGGCTTCGGTTCGAAATCGAATGCTCGTTTTTCGCCAACTTCACGTTCAATACGGTTATGGCTTTCATCTGCTCCAACGGGGACAGATTCGTGAGGCAGGTTGGGCACAGTAAGCAAAAGCTCGGTCATTTGCTCTTGAGCCTGATTGGTCAATTCTTCCGCATCTTTGATTTCAGACTTGAGCCCTTTGAGTGAGGCACGGGCCGCAGCTACGGCATCCATATCCCCAGCTTTGGCCTTTTGCTGAACTTCACCGGTTGCTTCATTAAGCTTGTGGCGCAGTGCTTCGAGGTGGCCAATGGCTTCGCTGCGGTTGCTAACCAGTGTTTTAAGTTGCGTAATGACTTCAGCAGCCACGCCTCGGCTTGTTAAGCGTTCAAGTACGGCGTCTGCTTCATGATGAAAAGCGCGGTGGTCGAGCATAGTGGGTCGCTCTATTTCAATTAAATAGTTTGCAAAAATTACCTGGTGCCGAGGTTAGCCAGCTCGCTGCGGACTTCCTGGGCAAATTCACCATTGGGCGCCAGTGCCAGGTAGCGGTTAAAGTGCGCCTTGGCCGCTTGTAGTTGGTCCTGGTCCTTAAGCGCAACCCCTATGAGGTAGTGAGCTTGCGGATTATCGGGATTGATTTGCAGGACTCGGTTTAAAGTACGGGTTGCCGGGGCCAGTTGTCCAAGCTCGTAAAGCTGCAGACGAGCTGCTTTCACAAAGATCTGCTCCGATGTGTAACCGTAACGGATGGCATTGAGATAGGCTTCAAGAGCGAGTTTGGGGCGACCAATATCGGTGTAAATATCACCTAACTGTTCGCGAGCGTTAGCATTTTTCGGCGAATGGGTCGTTACAAACTTCAGCTGGTTGGCAGCCTCTTTGAGCTGACCGTTCTTGATGAGCAAGCCGGCCAGCTTCTCACGGATGTCTACAAGCTGAGGATTGAGTTGAAGTGCCTCGGTGTACGCGTCAATTGCGTTGGATCGGTTGCTACGCTGTTCTTCGAGATTTCCAAGCAAAATATAAGTATCCGGGGCAGGTTTGCTACGGATCGATTCCTTCAAGAATGCTCGCGCCTTCACTCCGTCTTCTGCCGTCCAGCTGCGTGCGAGCTGTTTAGTGATTTCAGCAGTGCGCCAATCCGGCTTTTCTTTAAGAAAGTCCTCAATGTTGATTCGAGCTTCCACCTGGCGATCCAAATCGAGCAGTGCACGGCTTCGAGCGAGAACTGTTTTGTGGGTGAAGGGGTTCACTCTATCGATTTCGGTATGCCAAAAAAGTCGTGCATTCGGCTCGCCAGACGTGTCGGCGATCTGAGCCATCTTTTCGGCCATCTCAATGGTTTTGCCCGTGTTCATGTATCGGGCTTGGCCAATTTTAAGGGCGCGATTAAATCGCTTCGCGTGGGTAAGGGCCTTGAGCATGTTGTCGACAATCTTATTGGGATTGTCAGCAGTAGGCGCTTTCCACAGGACTTCCTCATAAAGAGAAACTGCGCCGTCATGATTTCCTTTTTGCAACATAGCATCAGCCAGCGCGAGGGTAATCACGGGGTGGCGGTTGTCTCCACGAACGCGGCTCAAGCGAGCCAGGGTCTCTTTCAACTTACGGCCGGAAGACAGTTCAAGTGCGATATTTGCCTCAGGAAAAGCGGCTCTAACTTTCAAGCCCGCTTTATAGGAAGCACGAGCTTGCTTGGGTTTACCGGCAGCCATGGCGATATCGCCGCGAGCCAGCTGGACCCAACCTTGAGTAAGTTTCGGGGGAAGTGAAGCAACTTGTTCAACGTATTGTTTGGCTGCCGCTGCGTCTTTGGCCGCCAAAGCAAAGCTGGACAGCAGGTAGGCGACGCGCGCTTTTTGCACCGAGGCATCGGCTGGCAAGCTTGCGGCAAAAGTCTGGAGCTCTTCGATGGCTTTACCACCGGTCATATGGGTGAGCTGAGCGAGGGCCAACGCTTTTTCAAGGGCGCTCTTTTTCGACGCCTCGATATGTTTGCGGGCGGCATCGGTTTTGCCAACTAAAAGCTCCGAGTACGCTTTGGCATTTAAATGAGTTGTTTGTAGAGCCTCTGGGAGCGTGTTCTCTTGGACGGGCTGAAGAGATTCAGCCAACGTGGATGCTTCTGAAAAGCGCGCCTTCTCCAAGAGGGCATCCATCCGCACGAGAATATGGTCGGCTGAGGTTTTATCGTTTACACCTTCTGTAAGAAGCTTTGCGCCGCCAGCTGGGCGATTGCCACTCATAATCAGATTTGCGAGGTCAATGCGTGCATCCAGCATCGAAGGGTCAGCTTTAACGAGACTTGCGAGAACCGTTTCTGCCTTCTTGGTCATATCTCGTTCTGTGTAAAGCCGCGAGAGAACAAGGCCTACTGCGGGTGCAGCAGTTTTACTCTTGCGCCAAGTTCCTTCTAGAAGAAGCCTTGCGGGCTCACCTTCGCCAGCTTTGAGAAGACGTACTCCTTCAAGAGCTACGGCGATGTCGTCACTTGAGTCTACAGCCTCAAGGGGGGTTTGTTTGGGATCGGTGGGCGTTCCGTAGGATTGTTTAAGCCGGTAAGCGGCCCATGCTTTCAAGGGTTTATCGGCGATGGTATTTTTCATTGCCGCTGAGAGCTCGTTGAACCGAAGTTGATTGACGTTGTCGCGAGCCAACGGCCGGTTTGCTTTACGCGCTTTTTCTTCTTGTGCGAGCTTGGCGGCCGCTGCTTTTTTCTTGGCTAAAGCTGCACGAATTTTTTCTTGTTTGGCGTCTTCGAGCTTTTGCGCTTCGGGAGTCACCGTCGCTGAGCCAGAGTCCAGCAAGCTTTCGAAGTCTAATGTGACGGCTGCGGCTACGCCGGCTAAACCAATTAAAACCAGAAACATAGCAATTTGGCGTGAGCTGGAGGGTTTCTCCGGCTTGCTTGATTCGAGGGCTGGTGTTTCCGCAATCGCATGAGCTCTGGTTCCCGCGATTTGATTTGAGTCGGATGGAGGCGAAGCCAAGGGTTCGCTGAATTCATCGAAGTTGAAATCCAAGTCGTCGGTTATGGCTTGCTGTATTCCGGGCGTAAAATCATTGAGCGATGCGCCAAGGTTATCGGCGGTGGGTATCTCTGCGCTGAGTTCGTCCATCAGGTTTGGAATAGACTCGTCACCAGCTGGTCCCATTGGGCTCATACTATCATCGAGCAGACTGGCAGCATGAAGATCACTCGTTAAATCGATGGCAGAGTCTTGGTCACCCAAGTCCTGTCCAATGGATTCGAGACTACTTTCGCCTGGGGAACTTGGCATCAACTCATCTAAGAACGAAGCATCCAATGCGCCACTCATGGACGTCGAGGGTGGGAGCGGGTTCTTATCACCTTCACTGAAGTCGACGGTTGAGGGCCCTTCGTCGTCGAATGGGTCTATTTCCATATCCAAGTCGACGTCCAGGTCGACATCCATACCGAGATCGATTTCTTCCAGCTCTTGCTTGGGCGTCGTAAACTCAACGGAAGGCGAGGACGGAAATATATCGTCCAGAACAGCTAGACTTTCCTCGGCCTCTTGTTTGTCCGCTTCATCATCAAAGACGTTTAAGCTATCGCTGATAGAGCCAGCGTCACTTTCTTTGAAGTCGATGGTGGGAGAAATTTCTTCCTCTAAGCCTTCAAGGATGGGCATCTCGTCTTCTACTGCCTGAGCAGCGGGCGCGGCAGGAACCGTAACGATGGCCTGACAACCAACACACTGAAAAGAGGTACCAGGCGTATAAACGTTTAAGTCGACGTCGTATGTTGTTCCGCAGCTCGGACAGGGTAAATGCATGCTCTAATGGCCCCGATGATTAAAATCCCTAAAAGATTCAGGCTTTTAACTTCAAATATCATTGCCCCTTGGAGACTGGCAAACAAATCGCGTTTTTGAGGGTGCGTTAGATGGTCCGATAAAGCGTAAAAAGAAGCGCGCCAAAGATATTACACAGAGCGTGATAGCTGATGGCGCCGTAGATTGAGCCGGTCGCATTGCGGAGCCAAGCAAAGAGAAGTGCGGGGAAAAAGGGGCCAAGTCGCATGGGGTTCCACTCCCCAAGGAAGTGGCCCAAAGCGAAAAGCAGTGCAGTGATCACAGCTGCTTTTCCTAAAAGTACGCCAAAAACAGCTGTTTGGGGTGGCCAAAGTTGCTCGAGTCGGGGCTGAAGGTAGCCGCGGTAAAATGTTTCTTCAGGCAGCGCCACGCCTAAGAAGTGCGTAGCACTCAGGCTCAATAGCCATCCCGTACTGCTAAGCCACTCGGCCATGGTACTTGGAAGTTTTGGGGACCAAGTGCGATTGGGGATGTAGCTGGCGATTTCAGAGAACCCAAAGCTTTGAACCCAGTCGTGGCCCTCGGTAACGAAGAGGTGGTAGCCAAGCGCATAGGGTATGAAAGTGATGGCACATAATTTTGCAGTAAGTTTAAAGTCTGCGCCTAATTGTTCACGATGCAAGCCAAGAAAATCGTAGTCTCGTTTTAGGCTGTCCATGCGCCAGATCGGCAAATAAAGCTGGAGCCCAGCGGCGATGGTAAACGCTATGGCACCAACATAGGCGATGCCACCCAGGGGTTTAACCAGGAGAAGAGTGAGTAAAATCAAACCAACGAGGCGCCAAGCCATCTTGATTTCAGCAACGTTCTGCTCGGATTGGCTTTTGGCGTGTGTATTCATCTTGGTTTGAGTTCTCTTTAAATGTTCTTACCCTGAGTGGCATAGGTTTTACAAAATCACGCAGCCTTTCTTTCGGACCTGGCGGCCGTTTCAATGGCCTCGGTCAGCGAAACCAGCTTGTCGGGCTCTGTCTCAAGCTTTTCAGCCACTCGCTCTCTACCTTGACCAAGGCGCTCTTCGCCCCAAGATAACCACGAACCGTTTCGCGAGAGCACTTCGTATTTGAGCCCCTGTTCAACTAGGTCTCCTGTCTTCCAAATTCCTTTACCGTAGTGAATTTCAACTTCTAATTGACGAAAGGGTGGCGCCAGCTTGTTTTTTACGATTTTGATTCGGGTGCGGTTTCCAATGACCTCTTCACCTTTTTTAATGGGTCCAATACGTCTGACTTCCACTCGCACGGATGCATAAAACTTAAGCGCGTTACCACCGGTGGTAACTTCAGGGTTGCCGAACGTCACCCCAATTTTGTGTCGCAATTGGTTGATAAATATAAGAGATGACCCGGTACGGTTGGCAATACCTGTAAGTTTACGCATGGCTTGGCTCATGAGCCGTGCTTGAAGGCCCATATGAGAGTCGCCCATCAAACCTTCAATCTCTGCTCTCGGTACCAGGGCGGCGACGGAGTCTAGAACAATTAAATCAATGGTTCCTGAGCGGACCAACATTTCACAAATTTCAAGCGCTTGTTCCCCGCAATCTGGCTGAGAAAGTAGAAGTTTGTCGGGAACGACCCCAAGTTTTTGCGCGTAGTTTAGATCCAGAGCGTGCTCTGCGTCGATAAATGCGCAAACACCACCTTTCTCTTGGCATTGGGCAATGGCTTGTAACGCGAGGGTGGTTTTACCACTGGCTTCCGGTCCAAAAATCTCAGTGATCCTTCCTTTCGGAAAGCCTCCGGTCCCCAAAGCGAGATCTACGCCAAGACTGCCGGATGAAATGGTTTCAATTTCTTGCTGAGGAAGTGTGTCACCCATGTGCATGATCGCGCCTTTACCGAATTGTTTTTCGATACTGGCTAAGGTGGCTTGTAGTAATTGGATCTTATCTTTTGCTTTTCCCATGAAATCTCCTGAGTTGGACGGGTTTTGTTGTCTCAGGTCTCAGGCAAAATGGGTGCCAGGATATTTATCAGGAATTACTTTATGATTTTCTGTCTTTGGTGTAGCGATTAGTCAATCTGATACACCCGCGCCAAGAGAGCGCGACACTTTGATGGGATGAGGGACCAGCGTGTCTAGAGATGACGACGGGACAATCGATTCGGGCAACATAGAGCCTCAAGCCACACCCGGACCTATGGGTGATGGCAAAGCCCCGTACAAAGCCGATGATGGAAGCATTGATGAAATCAAACGGCGCATCGACCTTTCGGAATATATTGGTCGTTATGTTGCGCTGAAAAAGCAGGGCCGCGACATGACGGGACTCTGCCCTTTTCATGGTGAAAAAACGCCTTCGTTTAGCGTGTCGCCCAAAGGGTTTTATTATTGTTTTGGTTGTCACGCCAAAGGTGACCTTTACGCTTTTGCCATGGCTTACCATGGTTGGGGATTTGGTGAGGCCAAGCGAAATCTTGGCGCCGAGGCTGGTGTGGAAGTTGCTAAAATTTCGCCGGTTCAG